>NZ_JBNPXB010000013.1:0-137773 GCF_050433525.1 Aminobacter sp. BE322
CGGTCGCCGCGCCCTGATAGCCCGAGGCGGTCGCCGCGCCCTGATAGCCCGAGGCGGTCGCCGCGCCCTGATAGCCCGAGGCGGTCGCCGCGCCCTGATAGCCCGAGGCGGTCGCCGCGCCCCGAGTGCCCGAGGCGGTCGCCGCGCCCTGATAGCCCGAGGCGGTCGCGCCTTCTTCGGCCGTTACACGGGCCAGCGTGTATTTGATGGCTGCGTCGATCATCTCGAAATGCGTCAGCTCGCGCACGATCGTGATCTTCCGGGCGGCTATCTTGTCGACCTCGACGTCCATGTCTCCTTCCAGTTCGACCATCGCGAACCGGCTCGTAGCCGGCACGTAATAATCGAAAACAGAAAGCGGGTACTCACAAGCGTGGAAGCCGTTCCGGCACGCTTTGACCGCTCCTGCAACCTCGTAGGTCTCGCCGACCTTGAACTGGTGGTCCCGGCACCGGAAATTCAGGTCGAACCCTTTATAGGCTACGACCTTTGCGCCTGCTGCGTGCGTTTCGGTAGTCATCATTGCCGTCCTTCTCTGTAGGTTGTGCATGTCATTTTGTTGGTTGACTATGGCATACAACTGACATACACAATTGGCAACGTCAAGACGAAAACGGAGAACAAGCGTGGCGGCAAAACCCAAGCGACGCCGGAAGAAGTTCACCCGAGCACCCGGCGCCGGACGTCCACCGACCGGCGTCGAAAAGAAGAGGATCATCGCCTTCCGGATGCCGGCCGATATGATGGACCTTCTGAAGGTCCGCGCGGCCAGGCAGCGCGTGTCGCGCAACATGCTCACCGAGCGGATCCTGTGGGATTACCTGAACCGCGGCGACGACGCCTTGCAGGCGTTGATCGACAACCCGCCGCCGATCGTCGACAGGGAGGCCGCCGGTGCTCAGCCCGACCTCTTCGCTTGACGAGCTGCGCGCGGCCTATCCGCATCTCGGCTTCGCGGTCTATGCGCTCGAGCCAGGCGGTACCGTGACGCTCGAGGTCCACACACCGGACGGCCAGCTCTTTACGTGGTCGGCGCCGACGGTCGACGCTGCCATCGCCAGGGCGTTCCCGCCCGAAACGCTGGAGCCGGAACCCGCTCCGCCCGACATCTTCGACTGACTTGTCTGCTTTCACGACCTACAGAGAAAGGATACCCGACAATGAACAGCCTGACCTACTCGCAGGAAACCGCCATGATCGTCGGCCTTGTGATCGGCTGCGCGATCTCGATCGCGGCCGTTTCCGTTGCCGTCTGGCGCAACCGGCGCCGCGCGACTGACTTCCTGAGCGATCCGGACGATTGGGGGCGGCAATGATCCGCCGCTTCATCAACGATATGCAGCCCTTCGAGCGCGTCGGCGTCGCGCTGAAGCTGGCGATCCTCGTCTACGTCCTTGCCGAGAGGTTTTTGCCATGATCGTTCTAAACCAAGAGGCGCTTGCCATCGCCACCGCCCGTCCTTATGCGGCTCTGCATCGAACGACCGTCGTCCAGGCTATTCGCGATTATCTCGAAGCCCCCCAGTCCCAATCGGGAGAAGCATTCGACATGCTCGCCCATTTGCAAAGGCAGCGGGATTGGTCAGGCCACACATTCGGCCCTGGCTCCAGAACCAAGGGCGTAGTCGATCATATCTGTAGGGAGCTTCGCGAGATCGAAGCCGATCCTTCCGATATCTCAGAATGGATTGACGTGACCATTCTCGCGCTCGACGGGGCTTGGCGTGCTGGTCATACGCCAGATCAGGTCATTGCCGCTTTGGTTGCGAAGCAGGCAAAGAACGAGGCTCGGGACTGGCCTGATTGGCGCACTGCCGATCCCGACAAGGCAATCGAGCACATTCGGGTAGGCGAGTAGATGCGCCAGGCCCTCACCGACGAGCAGGTCAAGCTGCGCTCACACCTGTTCAGCCTGTCGGCGCAGGGCGCCCGCAACCGGCTCGTGCTCGACTACCTGACGCGTATCTACCCCGCCAGCGCTCGCCAGGACGATCTGCTTGCCGCGGCCTACCCTGACGGCAGCGTGCGCCACGTCGCCCATGCCTGGAAGACGCTGAAGGTGATCTTGTCGCGTCTGCGCGCCGAGCTCCGGCCGTTCGGCTACACGATCTCGATGACCGCCGGCGGTGGACCGCGCGTGCCGCAGAGGTTCGGCGTCTACAGAATTGAGCCCATCGACACGACCGTATTGTAGGTTGCGTCTTCCAAAGGCACCCGACATCGGCCTACAGTTATGATCCCGAAAACAGAAACGGCGGTCCTTTCGAACCGCCGTCTCCACCGACAATGACCCTCAACCTACAGAGGCAACACCATGGATAGTCGAAAATCGCGAACGACACAAGCCAACAATACGACATATAGCGCGCTTGTGCCGGGCCAGCACGTCGTTCTCGTCGATGACAGTTGGCGGCCTCGCCGATCGACGCGAGGAAACAGATGGCCGGTCAGAGGCGTCGTCTACACAGTTCGCGAAGCGTTCGTCGACCCTTATGGACGGGTCGCAATCCGTCTAGCCGAGATCGTCAATCCGGTTTTGCACTACTCGGTCGATAAGCGTTCCGTCGGCTATCTGGAGCTCGGTTTCGCCGCGCGCCGCTTCCGCCCGCTGCCCCGCCTGAAGGTCGAAGACTTCGTGTCGACCAACGCGCTCCGCGAGGTCGAAACGGCGGAATGAACATGGTCAAGCTAAATCCCTTCACGACCTATTGGGCGCTCGGCTACTCGCGGCTGATCCCGATCATCCCGCCTGACGCACAAATCTCCGGGCGCTCGTCGCTGTTCAAGCGCGTGGGCACCAAGCAGGACGGCCGCGGTAAGACGCCCGGCACGCGCAGCCGCGACGGACTATGGTCCGGCTTCGATTGGCTCCCCTACGAGGCCGACACGCGCGACCTGGAGCGCTGGCACGAAATGGGCGCCGGCGTCGGCATCAAGACCGGCAACGGCCTGATCGCCATCGACGCCGACACGATGGATGGCGACTGCGCGCGCATCGTCCGCGACCTCGTCGAAGAACACCTCGGCAGGCTCCCCGTCCGCGTCGGCCGATATCCCAAGGCGCTCTATCTCTGCCGTACCTCCGAGCCCTACCGCTACACGCGCGTCGAGTTCGGCGCCCGCAACGACCGGAACGCGCTTACCGACCGCGTCGAGATCCTGAGCGATGGCCGCCAGTTCGTCGCCCACGGCATCCATCCGGTCACGCAGAGCCCCTACGAATGGCCGCGCGAGATCGTCCACTTCGACGATCTGCCGGCCTTCAGCGCGGCTCAAATCGACGGCCTGATGTCGGCCCTCCAGAAGGCGCTTCCCGCCGTAGCCCCTATCGTCCGCGAGGGTGCATCGACCGACGTCAACCAGGAGGCCCTGCGTGGCGCCCTGGACACGGTCAGGAAGGCCGTCGAGGCCACGCCCAACACTTCCGACATCTTCCCTACCCGCGAGGCCTACAGGGACTACGGCTACGCCATCAAGGCCGCCCTGCCCGACGACCAGCTAGAAGCGCTGGAGCTCTACCACGACTGGTGCGCCAGATGGACGGACGGCGACAACGATCCCGATATCGTCGAGGCCGACTGGCGCCGCATGAAGCCGCCTTACCGCCGCGGCGCGGGCTGGCTCTACGAGCTCGCCGAGCAGCACTCGCACGGTGCCTTCAGCCTGGCGGAGGCATGGTTCGACGACATCGACACCCTGCCCCAGGTCGAGCTAAATCCCTTTGAGGTCGCAGCGGCCAAAGAGGCTCAACGCGAGAACACCGATGTCTTCCCGCTGCTGTCAATCGGCGACCTGTTCGACCGTCCGCCGCCTGTGTGGCTCATCGGCCGCCACATCCCGCAGAAGTCGGTCGGCTTCGTCTACAGCGAGCCCGGCGCCGGCAAGACCTTCATTACCCTGGACATGGCGCTATCGATCGCCCACGGCGTGCCGACCTGGCACGGCGACGAGATCAACCCCGGCACCGACACGCCGGCCGTTGTCTACATCGCCGCGGAAGGTGCGTTCGATCTCGGCGACCGCATCCGCGCCTGGTTGAACAGGCGGGGCTTCGCTGACAATTTATCTAAATCCTTTTTCGTGCTCGAGCAGACCGTGAAGTTCATGAGCGCGGACGACATCGCCAAGCTGGTGCGCACGCTGCGCGGCGTCGCCGATCGGATCGGCCACCCCGTCCTGGTCGTCGTCGATACCGTCTCGCGCGCCCTGCCTGGCGCCGACGAGAACTTGCAGAAGGATATGACGCTATTCGCCGAAGCGTGCGACGTGGTCTCGCGCGCCTTTGCCTGCGCAGTCATAGGCGTTCACCATGCCGGCAAGAGCGGCGATATGCGCGGATCCACGGTGCTGCAAGGCGCTGGCGACTTCGTTTTCCGGCTAACCAGGAAAAAGGGCGCGACCGTCGGCGAGCTCTACGCGGAGAAGATCAAGGCGGCGCCGGACGGTTGGAGCGAGCACTACAGGCTTGACACCGTGACCGTGTCCGACGGCCGGTCTTCGCTGGTCGTCGAGCGCGCAGAGATGGGCGTCGGCCCCCGTGTGGAATTGACGCCTGATATAGCTGTGGCCGTGTTGCGGGCGATGGACGCGGCGTGGCTTGCGGGCGAGCCGTGGTCCCTGGCGCCCCAGGCATCTGTTGAGCGGCGCGCAGTCCGGCGCATGGTGATGGACTTCGGATTTGACGCTGCGAAGGCTGAAGAGTTGCTGGCGCTGTGGCAGCAAACGGGCGTTATTGCCGTTGAAACCCTGTCCGCAAAGCGTCGGCTGATAGGCTTGAAGGTGAAGGCGGCGCCCGGACATGCTGTCCAGAATGAAGATATTTTCGGCTAAAATGGCGGCGAGGGTTAGGCGAGGGTTCGGCGAGGGTTGCGCATGGTCCGCTGTAAGTCATTGATTTCATTAGGCGAAAGTCAAATGGCGAAAGTCGGGCGAAAGTCGGGCGAAAGTCGCCGACAATTGGCGAAAGTCCCTAGCTAAGTATTTGATTTCATTGGTGGCGAAAGTTGGCGAAAGTCGTTGGCGAAAGTTGCCTTATTACACACCTTCGGTGGAGGCGGCGACTTTCGCCCGCCGCTTCGCCGCCCGCCTCCCCGATCTCGGTGGCGGAATAGGAAAAAACTATGTAGGACAGTTTGTCCAGAATTGGCCGACGCAAAGGGGAGACGCATGCGGTCCATCAAGCTAATCGCAATAGCGGCCGCGCTATCGGCATGCACAACCCAACAGGCCGACGTTGAAGAAAGTAGGTTCGCGTCGTTCAAAGGTATGTCAATCGCCCAATTCATGGCCGAGACTTTAGTCACACCGAGTGACTACTACGAGGCGAGCGGTTTTCGTGTTTTCGTCGCCGACAAACGTGCGCCGGACGCGCGTTTCGGCTGCACCATCCATTTGGAAACGAAGGCCAACGGTAAAGGGCAAGGTCCGGAAGGTTGGACAATTGTGCGCACCCGACGTCAGGGCGGGTGCGCACAGGTCTAGCCGAACACCGTTCGGTCCGCTTTGACGGGTTTGCCCGGTGCACGGTGCTTGCGGCAGCGTTTGTCGTAGAAGGTCGTCTTCTGGCCCACGTATTGCGTGAACACCTTTCCGCAGTTCGCGCACAAACTTTCGAGAGCCGCCAGTTCATACGGAGGTCGATTTCTTCGCGTAGACTTTTCGAGGGTCACTGAGACACAAAAGTAATGCTGGCCGTTGTGCGCAAACAAGTCGCCCTTTCTGATTATAGCGGGTCTCATTTGAGCGCCTCGTTGTGCTCGTCGCAGATTTTCTGAAGCTTTTGGACAAGCGACCTCGGCGCCAATCCATCAAACAACAGGCGGTCGTCGTGTGGAACACCGCCCTCGATGATGTCGAGAACCGCGAAGTTGGTAGCTCGAGGTAGCGGAAGGCGAGTTCGAAAGTCGATGATTAAGGCCATGAGCGTATCCCGTTCAAAGGAATGTTGATCCAGGGGTTGAACAACCGCGCTCGACGGCTCCGCACGCCTTTAGGCTTTCGCCCTGGACATGATGCGTGCGGCCCCTGGACCAATTCTGTGTGCGGGTGAAGGGTCTTTCGGATAACCTTCTAACCGCGAGCGACGGGCGTTCAAACCCATCGCCAAGGTATGATATACTTCTCGCAATGTCAAACTTAACCTAGCGATCGAAGACGCGTGTCACCAAGCGATCAATGCACCGCCCCGCCAAAAGCGCGGGCAGGGTGATGACGACGATTAAAGCAGCGCCAGAAACAAGCCGGACCATGACGTATCGCTTCCCGAACCGTGAAAGTTGCGCAGGAGAAAGGGCGCGCCGCTCATCCGCCCGCCTTCGTATCGAGTTGTGGGCGAAAGGTTCAGCGGACAATTTGTCCGAAGGAATGGCCGACGTTCAGGCAAAAGTAAAGGGCGCCTCAACGGCGCCCCTTCAATCGGGAAACGATATGGCCGACACAACGGCCGAAGATGATGGCGGGCGCCGCGGCTATCAGGATGAGCGCGGCGCCTAACAGGATCCACGTCAAAGGCGGCCCTCGCGCTTTATGGGCTTATCGCTGCCGTGATACGCCTTTCGCGCGTCGAGCTCATCCCAGGCGGCTTTCACATCCAAGCGCGCGTTGAGGTAGTCGCGGGCAAGGTTGGCCTTGCTTAATAGCGAACTGCCCTTGGCGAGCTCGACGATATCCGCGAAACGCATTTGGCCCATGCCTGCCGCAATGGTCGCGTCGAGAACCTCGGCCCAACGAGCGTTGCGACGAGTGATCAATTCGTGGAGTTTCTTGGCGGAAAGTGTGGTTAGATCGGTCACGGCCTATCCCTTCCGCAAGCGGCTCGCACGCCTTGAACGCTCATGCACTCGGACGTTTCCCCGTCCTTGAGTAGCTCCACCCAATTCCCGCGCAACGTGACGACGAAGCCAAAAGCACGCGCGTAGTCGTCCACCCATTTCTGAAAGCTGTTCATGGTCAGACGCCTTTCGCCAGCACGAAGAACGAAACGCCGTCGTTACTCGGCGCGGCTGACGGCACCCACACATAGCAATTGCCGTACTCGAGGCCGCCACCCATCCAGCCGCCGCGCCACTCGAACTTTTCCGCGAGCGCCTTCGCCGCCCTGTCGTGGAAAGCGGCGGCGATGCGGAAGAGATCGGCGTTAACGAGTGCGGTTTTCATGGTGGCATTTCCTTTCTGTCGGTTTGTATGTTGGTTGTATGCCACATAATAATAGACACTGTCAAACAGAATTTTTCGGCCCTTGGATTGCGTACCGCCGCCATCCGATGTAACTGTATAACATCACAAACGTAACGTTATTACATCACATGCCACGCAAAGACGGTAAGCTAACTAGGGGTGAAAAGGTGCTGGCGGAGGCGTACGCCACGACGGGCAACAAGGCCTTTGCGCGCCACCAAGCCGGCATGAGCGCGATTAGCGGCAACGCGGATAAGGCGCTGCAAAGGCCGGCAGTCCAGGCCGAAATTGCACGCGTGCAGCTCGAAAGGCTGTTCAATGAGGCGTTGCCGGCGGCCGTCAGCACGATTGTTTCGATCCTGAACAACGACAAGGCGCCAGCCGGCGCGCGCGTCCAGGCCTCAAAGGTCGTTTTCGACCGCACGCTAGGCCGCGATGAGGCGTTCAAGGGCAAGGATCCGCACGAAATGACGCCCGACGAGCTGGCGAAGGCCATCGACGAGCTGAAGCGCTTGGCCGCCGACAAGGCTAAGCCGGTGCTCGAGCTCGAGGCGTCGGCGATCGACGATAGCGACCAGGGCGGCGACATTTTCGAGTGATTGTGCGCAGGTAGTGCGCAAGAACGGCGCGCAAAGCCTTAGTTTGCAAGGCTTCTAACTGTATTAGTGAGACAGTTAGCGCGCCGCGCGACCGCCTCGCCGGCCACGCGCGACCGCCTCGCCGGCCACCAGGCCGGACCCGGCCCCCCGGCCATAGTCCGCTCGCCGATCCGGTGGCTGTGCCGGGTGCTCACAGAAAAATTCGCCCCAAAAACGAAACGGGATGTCTTGTCCTGTCAGCCTTCAATCCGTACATTGCCGGACATAACGCCGCGACCGGCGTCTGAAACGCAGCCGCCTAGCCCGAAGAGGAAGACCATGGCGAACCGTGACGAACAGGCCCTCGAAGCCGAACTCCAGCGCAAGAATTTGAACGCTCCCCGGCTCACGCCCGACCACATCGACGGCCAGATCGTCGACGCGGCCTACCACGTCTTTCCGGGCACGACGCTGACCGTCTGCGCGCTCACCCTGCGCAACGGCTTCCATGTCATCGGCGAGAGCGCGGCCGCCTCGCCGGCGAACTTCGACGCGGAGATCGGCCGCAAGATCGCGTTCGACAACGCCCGCAACAAGATTTGGGCGCTTGAGGGCTACCTGCTCCGCACCAGGCTCTCCGAAACCGTGTCCGCCGTCGCTTGACAAACTGGCCGACAACGGCCAACATAGAACCGTCCTCTCAAGACATCCGCACCAGACAAGGCCGCCGCCCCACCTCGCCCGGCGGCCTTGTTTTTTGTCCATTTTGACGGTAGACATTGGCCGACAAAGAGGGTTCTCCGGTGGCCGATCCGACCAAATTCGTTCCTGGCTACAGCTACAGCAACTACCAGACGGCGAACCCGTCCAAGCCCCTGCCCGCGCCGCAGGTCGACAACGACATGGCGAATATCGCGCTGTCCGTGGGCCAGCTCGTCGACGCGGTGAAGGACGTCCGGCGCTCGGATGGGGCGGTCGGGAACAAGTCGATCGGTTTCGACCAGCTCAAGGACGAGTTGAACGGCTTCGGTTTCGAGCCGCCGTCCGAATGGGCCGCCAGCGTGGCGTATGTCGTGCGCGACACGGTGTTCTACGGCGCCGGGTTCTATCGGTGCATCGTCAGCCACACGTCCGGGCTGTCGTTCGAAGACGATCTCGCCGCCGGCAAATGGGATCTGGTGGCGGATTTCACCGCGGCGACTGCGGACGCAGCGGCGAGTGCCGCAGCAGCAGCCGCGAGCGCGACGACAGCGACCACCCAAGCCACGAACGCCTTCAATTCGGCCACCGCAGCGGCCGGCAGCGCGACGACCGCGACGACCCAGGCCACGAACGCCTCCAATTCGGCGACAGCGGCTGCCGGCAGCGCGGCGACCGCGACGACCCAGGCCACGAACGCCTCCAATTCGGCAACGGCAGCGGCCGGCTCGGCGACACTGGCCCAGGATTGGGCGGCGAAGGCCGAGGACGATCCCGTCTCGGGCGGGCTCTATTCGGCTTTCCATTGGGCCATGAAGGCCGCCGCGTCGGTCGTCGGGAACATCGGGGCGGCGATCCACTCGTTGACGGACAAGGCCACGCCGACGGGCGCCGACGAGCTTGCGATCTCCGACAGCGCGGCCGCGTGGGCCTCCAAGCGGTTGACGCTCACCAATCTGGCGGCCTGGTTGGCCTCGCTGGCGCAGACGCTCACCAACAAGACGCTGACCAGTCCGACGATCAACACGCCTACGATATCGGGCGGAACGTGGACAGGCGGTACTGACCTTGCCATTGCCGATGGCGGTACCGGCGCGAGCACGGCAGCAACAGCGTTCAGCAACCTGAAACAGGCAGCATCGGACACGGCAACCGGCGTTGTAGAACTTGCGACCGCCGCTGAGGTAGCTACCGGAACGGATACCGGACGCGTTCCGTCTGTTTCGACCATGGGCAGTCATCAAGGCATAGCCAAGGCGCGGGTTAGGTTCAACGGCACTGGCACCGTGGCCATTACTGACAGCTACAATGTGACGTCAATCACCGACAACGCAACGGGCGATTATACCGCCAATCTGTCGATCACTATGGCCAACGCGAACTTCTCAGCAGTCGGCTCAGGCGGAACTGACGGCTCAGGGAATGGCCGATGGATAGCGATTAATTCCGTCACTACCACGACCGTCCGCGTCGGCACTTACTCGTCCAGTAGCACGCAGAACGACGCCAACTTCGTTTCGATTGCTGTATTTGGAGACTGATGAAAATGGTCCAGCGCATCATTTATCCGACCTTGAGCGGCGGCGTCGCCGTTCTTATCTGCCATCGAGGGGACGGAACTCCCCTATCCCCGCTTCCCCTTTCGGAGGTAGCTCGCAAGGACGTGCCCGCAGGGTTCCCGTTTCGCATCATAGATGAAGCGGATATTCCTGCAGATCGCAGCCAACGCGAACTTTGGGCGGCGGATTTCAGCACGCCCGATGGGTACGGCATCGGTGCCGAAGCGTGGTTTGCGGAACAGGCCGCGCAGGAGGATGCAGAATGAACGTCATCACTATCCGCCCCGCACCGCTACCGAACGTGCAGGACTACCAAGGTGCGATTGTCTCGTTGCTCGACGCCAAGGCGCAGGAACGCCGTTACGACAATGCCGTGTCCATCTCGACATATCTCGGGAGCACCAACTCGCAATGGGCCGGCGAGGCTTCGGCTTTCGTTGCCTGGCGGGATGCGGTGTGGGCTTATGCATACACCGAACTTGACAAAGTGTTGGCCGGGCAGCGGCCACAGCCGACCATCGAAACACTTCTGAGCGAACTGCCCGCGATGCAATGGCCCAATTGACAACCCTTGCGACGGAGGTCGGAAACTACTAAGCGAGTAAGCAACGTGCTTAGGGTTTCGAAGATGTTCAATCTGCTCAGAAAATGGAAAAGCGGGAATTTCCGCTCAGGTGAATATTGGGACCGGCGCTATCGCGACGGCGGAACCTCCGGCGCAGGGTCATACGGCAGACTGGCCGAGTTCAAGGCCGAAATCCTGAACGCGTTTGTCACTGAGAACGGGGTCAAAACGGTCGTCGAGCACGGCTGCGGCGACGGCGCTCAGCTCGAGCTCGCCAAGTACCCGGAATATGTCGGGCTCGATGTCTCTCCGACCATTATCGAGACGTGCCGAAAGCGCTTCGAAGGGGACGCGTCGAAACAGTTCCATGTTTCCGGCGCCGATGTCGGCACCCATGACCTGGCGCTGTCCCTCGATGTCGTCTACCACCTGGTCGAGGACGCCGTATACCTCCAGTACATGCAACGGCTGCTCGGCTCGTCACATCGCTTCGTCGCGGTTTATGCCAGCAACTACGACAAGTGGGCCAAAGCCACGCATGTCAGGCATCGCCGCTTCACCGACGCGATTGCCGAGGCCGGGCAGTGGTCCTTGATTAAGTACGTCCCAAACCGCTATCCGTTCGACCGGCAAAACAAGAACGAAACCAGCTTCGCGGATTTCTACTTCTTCGAGCGGTCAGCTGACTAGCTGTCGCTAATCCCCCACGTCCCTCGGCGGCTTCCAGCCCTTCGGCATTGTCGGTCTCTTCGGGGCTGACAACTTCTTCTCGACCGAAAAAATGCTGCTCTCATAGACTGACACTGGCGTTCCAACGCCGGGGATATGAACGGCGATTAGATCGCCCACCAGCTTCGTCACCTCGCATTTTATGACGACGGTATCGCCTACCTCGATCCTTGGCATCTGAAAGCCCTCCCATCCCAAGAAGTTGTAGCGGGAACGGCCGGCTTTCAACCGTCTTCGAATTTCGCGCGCCAGGCATCCGATTGCCAGCGCGTACAACTGTATGTTATGACGGCCAACAAATATGGACATCCGACATGCCCGAGAACATTCCCTACGAAGGCAAGGTGCTGCTGAAGTTCATCCGCGAGACGGAGACCGGCAAGGACGCTGGCGCCTACGAGACGATCTTCGGCCACAACCAGGACAAGCTGCCGAAGTCGATCACCGCGATGACCATCGCCGAGATCCAGAAGGCTCAGCCGGGCTGGTCGAAGAAGTTCGGCTCCAGCGCCACCGGCGCCTACCAGCACATGAACGCGACGCTCAAGGAGCAGGTCAAGGAAGGCCTCGCCGACCCGACCGAGAAGTTCACGGCTGCCGTGCAGGACCGTCTCGGCTTCGCGCTGTTGAAGCGCCGCGGCTTCCTGTCGTTCATGACGGGCAAGATCGACCGCAACGAGTTCGCCAAGCGCCTGGCGCAAGAATGGGCGTCCTTCCCCGTCCTCGAACCCACGCAGGGCGCGCACCGCAAGCTGAAGCGCGGACAGTCCTATTACGCCGGCGACGGCCTCAACAAGGCGCTCGTCAGGCCGGAGGACGTCGAACGGGTGCTCGCCGAGGTTCAGTCCGTGCCGCGCATCGTCGACAGCTTCGCCGACCCGGTGAAGCCGGCGCAGAAGCCCGGCAGCAAGTCGATGACCGCGGCAACCAGCCTCCTGGCGGCCGGCGCCATGGGCGTGGTCTACGCCGCGTCGGAATGGATCGGCGACACCTTCCGCTGGATAGGGAGTTTCTTCTAATGTGGGACCGTATCCGCCGCTTCTTTCGCAATAGCGAGACGATCTTTTGGGCTCGCGCCCAGGCCTTTGTCGGCCTACTGGCCGGCATCGCGACCTACGTCGATCCGCAGTTGGTCGCACCGGTGCTGCCGGCAAAATGGCTGCCCATTTACCTGCTCGTCAACGGCGTGCTGACCGAATACCTGCGGCGCCGGCGCGGCGGCACGGGAGACAGCGGCGCGTGACCGCCCTGCTCTACAAGATCGGCGTCGCCGCCGTTATCGTCGGGCTGGCCTTCGGCGCCGGCTACGTGAAGGGCAAGAACGCCGGTCGGATCGATCAGTTGCAGGCCACGGTAGAGGCCTACAAGACCAGGAAAGCGATCGAAGGCGATGTCCAGAACCTTGATGCTTACGCTCTGTGCGATCAGCTTGGCGGCCTGCCAGACGAATGCGAGCAACTGCGCGGGCTGGACCAAGCCGCCGAAGGCAAATGACCCGGCGCGGTTGGCAGTTCAGGAAGAACCGCTCGCCCGCTGGATCGTGACAACCGACCGCTACGGCGTGGCGCAGAAGTGCTGGAAATAGAGCGTGTCGCGGGAAGCTGATATGCATTTGCCGCCCAAAGGCAAGATCGAGTGGAACCTGAACACGATCATTACGCTGATCGGGTTCGGCGCCGGCCTCGCCGCCTGGGGCACCACTTGGGGATCGTTCACCGCTGACGTTCGGGCGATGGACCAGAAATTCACCGCATGGGCCACCGCTCACGAAGGCGGCCACAAGGATAGTCTCGCCGCTCAGAAGGAGAACGACGGCCGCGTCGACGCACGTCTTGGCAACGTCGAGAACGAAGCGCGCAAGATCGACAATCTGGCCTATAGGATCACCGTCGTCGAGCAGTCGCAGGCGACCACCTCACAGGCTTTGAAAGAGCTCAAGGACGCCGTCAACGGGCAAGCGGCCGACATAAAGGTCATGCGGGAAATTCTGGAGCAGATGCGCGAGACGCAAGGGCTCCAGCGCCGGCTGCCTGCCAAGGGTTAGCCGTGCCGCACCCAAACGCCATCAACCCGAAGACCGGCAAGCGCTACGGGTGGGAAGCCGAGCAGCGCGAACAGCGCGGCGAAGACGTCAAGACCATCAACAAGCAGATCGCGCTGCTCGAGCGCGTGCAGATGGCGCAGCAGGCGCGCGACCGCTTCATGCCGTTCATCCGGTTCACGATGCCGGACAGTGAGGATCCGAGCGACGTCAACAAGTCCCGTTACAAGAATGCGCGGCACCACGACGCCCTGGCGCGTGTCATCGAAGAGGTCGTCAAGGGCGAAATTCCGTTCCTCATCCTGACCATGCCGCCACGACACGGCAAGACCGAACAGGTGTCGAAACGCTTGCCGGCATGGGTGATCGGCAAACTCCCCGAGTGGAACGGCGTCGTCGCGACCTATAACGACGACTTCGCGGCGGACATCGGCAAGGAAGTCCGCGCGATCGTGAGCACGCCGCAGTTCAAGCAGGTGTTCCCGAAAACGGGCCTGCGCCGCGGCGGCGCCGCTTCCGACCGTCTCCAGACGCTTCTAGGCGGCCAGTGGTCGTTCGTCGGCCGCGGCGGCTCGCTGACAGGCCGCGGCGCGCATATCCTGATCTGCGACGACCTCATCAAGGACGACAAGGAAGCGCAGAGCCAGGCGATCCGTGACCAGGCATGGAACTGGTTCACGAAGGTCGCGATGACCCGCCGCATGGGCATGAAGCTGGTCATCATGACCTTCACGCGCTGGCACAACGACGACCCGATAGGCCGGCTCACGGACCCGGAAAACCCGCACTACAACCGCAAGCTCGCCGAGAAGATCAAGATCATCAACCTGCCGGCCATCGCCGACGAGGACGATCCGCTCGGCCGTAAGCCCGGCGAAGCGTTGTGGTCGGACGGCCCGGACAAGTTCGATCTCGATTTTCTGGAAGAGCAGCGCAGCCTTGATCCGCTCGGCTTCGAAGCGCTCTATCAGCAGCGGCCGAGCCTGTTGGACGGCGATCTTTACCGGCGCGAGAACATCAAGTTCTACCGTCCGAGCGAGTTGCCGGAAGACCTGCGCATCTACGGCGCCAGCGACCATGCCGTCGCTACCGGCCAGCGCAACGACTTCACGGTTCTGCTGAAATTCGGCGTCGACCGCCAGGCGAATATCTATCTGCTCGAGTGCTTCTGGCAGAAGGCGAAATCCGACATTGTCGTCGAGGCAATGCTGAACATGGCGCGCGGCAACATGAAGCCGCTCGTCTGGTGGGCGGAAAAGGGCCACATCTCGAAGTCGATCGGCCCCTTCCTGCGGCGGCGGATGCTCGAGACGAACACCTTTATGAACGTGCGCGAGGTTACGCCGATCGGCGACAAGGCGACACGCGCCCAGTCCATGGTCGGCCGCGTCGCCATGGGCAAGCTCTACTTCCCGAAGGAAGCTGCGTGGACGGAAAAGGCCATCAACCAGATGATGGCATTCCCCAACGGGACGCACGACGACTTTGTCGACACGCTGTCGCTGATCGGGCTCGGCCTACAGAGCCAGTTCGCACCGAGCAATTCTTCTGGTAAGAAGAGGCTCGAAAAGCCCGAATTCGGAACGCTGGCCTGGGTAAAGCTGGCCGACAAGTGGGCGCAGGAGCAGCGCGCGCTCGAAGCGGCTGGAGGTTTTTGATGGATTTTGAGGACGACAACGCCGGACAGATGGACGCGACGCCGGTCGACGTCACCGATGACGTCACCGATGACGGCAAGAACCCGCCCATTCCGGAGCGCGACAAGAAGCTCGTCGAGCAGATCATCCGCACCATCAAGGAAGACAAGCGCCACCACGACAAGGCCTTCGGCCGGATGCGGCGCGACATGCAGGTCGCCATGTGGGGCGCCGAAGAGAACTGGGGCGAGAACAACTATCGCGCCAATGTCACCGGCCGCCACGTCAAGATGAAGACGGCGGCCCTCTACGCCAAGAACCCCCGCGCGACGGCGAAACGGCGCGAAACGCTCGATTTCGCCATTTGGGATGAGAACCCGCAGACGCTTCAGTTGGCGTTCCAGACTGCCATGGCGGTACAGCAGGCGGTCGCGGTGGCACAGCAGGCCCAGGCAGCGGCGCCGATCGATCAGGCGACGGGAATGCCCGCCGTGGTGGAGCCGCAGCTTCCGCCCGGCGCGCAGGAGGCTCAGGCGCTCATCGCGGACTTCCAGCAGGGCATGCAGCGCCGCCAGTTCCTCACGCGCTACGGCAAGACGCTGGAGATCCTGTTTGCGCAGGCGCTTCGCGAGCAGAAGCCGGTCGACTTCAAGCGTGGCATGAAGCAACTCGTCCGGCGGACCAGTACGACCGGCGTCGGCTACATCGAGCTCGGCTTCCAGCGCGAGTTCGGCCCGCGGCCCGGCATGACCGAGAAGCTGGCCGACGCTCGGGCGCGGCTCGACCACCTCCGCAATCTGACCGAAGAGCTCGGCGACGGCGAGTTCAGCCAGGATGACGGGGAGATGGCCGAACTGGAGCACGCTGTTGCGCAACTCCAGCAGGAGCCGGAAATCATTCTGCGCGAAGGGTTGATCGTCGATTTTCCGCAGTCGACAAAGGTCATTCCGGATCGGCTGTGCAAGCAGCTCGACGGCTTCATCGGAGCCCGGCACCTCACCCTCGAATACAGCTACACGGTCGACGAAGTCAAAGAGCTGTTCAAGGTCGATCTCGGCGACAGTTACACCGGCTACTCCGCCGGCGCCGGATCAACGCGCGAGATCAGCTCCAACGACGTCATGGATGACGACTACGAATGGTCGCCGCCGTCCAAGAAGAAAAACGGTCTCGTCTGTGTGTGGAAGCACTACGACAAGCCCTCCGGGCTCGTCTATTACGTCGCCGACGGGTATCACGGCTTTCTTCGTCCGCCCGCCGCGCCGGACGTGTTCGTCGAGGACTTCTGGCCGGTCTACGCGCTCACGTTCAATGCAGTCGAGAGCGAAAAGGAGCTGTTCCCGCCGTCCGATGTGACGCTGCTGCTCGACATGCAGCGGGAGTACAATCGGTCGCGTCAGGGGCTTCGGGAGCACCGCTACGCAGCGCGGCCGCGCTATGTCTTCGCCAACGGCATCTTCGACGAAGAGAATCCGCTGGCTCTGAAGAACCTGAAGCCGTTCGAAGCGCTCGGGCTCAACATGGACCCGACGGCGAAGATCGGAGACATTCTCCAAGTCGTTCCCGTGCCCGGTGTCGACCCGAACCTTTACGAAACCGGCCAGCTATTCTCCGACATGCAGCTCGTCGGCGGCGCGCAGGAAGCGCAGTATGGCGGCGTGTCCAAATCGACGGCCACCGAGAGCGCCATCGCCGCCAACTCGACGAATGCTTCCGACGGCTCCAGCATCGACGACCTCGACGCATTCCTGACAGTCATCGCCAGGGCGTCCGGCCAGGTCCTTCAGCGCGAGATGTCGGAGGAAAAGGTCATGGAGGTCGTCGGCCCCGGCGCGGTTTGGCCGGACGTGACATTGGCCGACATCGCAGGCGAAGTCTTCCTCGAGGTCGAGGCGGGTTCGACCGGCAAGCCGAACCAGGCCGTCGAAATCAACAACTGGAAGCAGATCGTGCCGCTGCTGCTCCAGATCCCGAACATCAACCCGGAGTGGCTGGCTCGCGAAACGCTGCGCCGGCTGGATGATCGCATGGACCTTACCGAAGCCATCGTCTCGGGCATCCCCGCGATCGTCGCGCAAAACACCAACGCGCAGCCGAACATGGCCGACGCAGCGAGCGATCCGAATGCGCAGGGCGGAAAGGGCGCCAATAACGCCCCACAGGCCCCGGCGCAGCCCGGCACGGATGCCGCGTTCGGGAGCAATCAGGTGTAGGTCAATTGTATGTTATGGCTTGCGACAACGCCGGACATAGCGTATCTATCAACGCGGAAACACAGGAGTTTTCATGCCTTCCCTGGACGATAATATCGAGGATCTGGAGCCGTCCGCCGATCCCAACCTGGACGTACAGGCTGATACCGCGGCGCCTGCCGCCAAGCCTGCTGAAGCGAATTCGTCCGCCGCGACAGGCGAAACTGAAGACAACGACCTGCTTTCCGTCGTCCGCGATGTGGTCGGCGAGAGCAAGGCGAAGTCGCAGGCGGCCTCGCCAGCCGAAGGCGAAGAAGACGAGGGTCAAGGCGCGGAGCCCAAGAAGCCGGACGACGAGAACTATGAAGACGTCCCGTTTCACAAGCATCCCCGCTTCCAGCACCTTCTGAGGAAGTCGAAGGCGTTCGAACAGGACGCGGCTCGCTACCAGAATGTGCAGAATTTCCTCGAACAGGCGGGTCTCACCGGCGAAGAAGCCGCAGACGGCCTGTCGGTCATGGGGCTTGCGAAGACCAACCCGGCTGAAGCCTGGAAACAGATCAAGCCGTGGGTCCAGAAGCTGCTTATCGCTTCCGGAGAGGTTCTTCCCGATGATCTCCGCACTCGCGTCCAGAGTGGCGAACTCAGCCAGGAAGGCGCAGTTGAGATCAGCCGGGCGCGCGCGACGGCAGCGTCCGTCACCGCGGCGCAAACCTTCGAACAGCAGCAGCGCGAACGCCGTGAGCAAACCACTCTGCGGACTTCGTTGCTGACGGCTGCCGAGGACTGGGAGCGCGACCGCCAGATCAAAGACCCGAACTTCAGCGCCAAAGTCGAACCGCTCCAGAAGGAGATCGCTTTCCTCCAGATGAAGGAGGGGCGGCCCAACACGCCCGAGGGCGTCAAGGACCAGCTCAAGCGTGCGTACAAGGCTGTGAACGACCAGTTCCGGCCGCCAGCGCCCGCGCCTTCTCAGCAGAGGCGAGAGATCCGTCCCGTCACGGGCGGACAAGTCGCAGGCGGTCAGAAGCCCGAGAACGTGTCGACGCTGGACATCGTCCGCGCCAACCGTCGCCGGGCCTGACCACGGAATGAAGGTCAACAGCCATGGCTTTTACGGCTGACGAAATCGCGAATATCAACAACGCCGCGCTCGAGAATTTCATCGACAAGGGCAAAGTCTGGAAGCAGAACGTTGCCAACAAGCCGATGCTCGCAGCGTTCAACCAGGCAGCCGGCCGGTTCTCCGGCGGCAACGAGAACGTCTCGTTCGCCGTCAAGGCCGGACAGGGCGGCGGCTCTCTCCAGGGTTACTCGGGCGACGACCAGGTCGCCTACTACAACCCGACGGGCATCAAGCGTGCGCGCTTCCCGTGGAAGGAGCACCACATCGGTATGGTCGTCACCCATACCGAGCTGAAGATCGACGGCATCAACATCGTCGAGGACGGCGCTGACCAGGACACGTCCGCGATGGACGGCCGCGAAGAGCACGCTCTGGCGAACCTGCTGGACGAGAAGAACGACACGCTCGGCGAAGACTACGCTTTCTCGTTCGACCGCCTGCTCCACCAGGACGGCGCGGCGGACCCGAAGGCTTTGGCCGGTATCGCGTCCCTGCTTCTGGCGAACCCGAACGCTGGTTCCACCGGCAGCATCAGCCGTGTCGCGAACACCTGGTGGCGCAACCGCGCCGCGACCGCCGCATTCGGCGCCGCTGGCGGTCAGGGTGCGATCACCGTCAACGCCGCGAATGGCGGCGCGCTGATCGAGTTCATGGACAAGGAAGCCCGTGCGCGGTCGAAGTACAAGAACGGCTCGACGCGCGTTCGCTATTTCGCCGGCTCCGACTTCATCGACGGCTACAAGAAGGAGCTCCGCTCGAACGGCTACTACAGCCAGACGGGTTGGCAGGGCCAGAACAACGCCGATGGCGCGATGCCCGATCCGAAGCACGGCGGCCTTCAGCTCGAGTGGGATCCGACGATGGACGACCTCGGCCTGGCGAAGCGCTGCTACGCCATCGACATGGGCCGCACCGGCGTTCGGCTGCTCTACATGGACGGCAATCGGATGAAGAAGCACAACCCGGCGCGGCCCTACGACCGCTACGTGTTGTACAACGGCATCACCACGACCGCCGTCATGATCGCGAAGCAGCTCAACACGTCTGGCGTGTATGATATCGCGTAAGATGTTGGCTGACACGGGGCGCTGACACAGCGCCCCGTTTCCCCATCAACAGGCATTCGGAGAACTCAAATGTCGATTGTAACTGCTGAACTCACGCTAGGAGCGGCCGTCGCGTCGCCCGCTGGCACTTTCACTGCCGCGTATCCGTCCGGCTACGCGCAGGCGAACTTCACCGGCATCAACGCGTCGGCCACCGCGTACATGATTGTCAACGGCAACGACCGCTACGAAGAGGCGGACGACGAGTTCGACATCTCTTACGGCGCGTCGGACGTCACCGTCACCAACAAGACGGGCGGTACCCTGGCGGCCGGGACCTCGATCCTGCTCGGCCTTGCGCGCCTCGTCACCGTCGAAGAACTGGTCGCGCTCACCGACAGCTCGGGCGGCAACGCGTCCAACACCATTGTCGACGTGCCCGCCGCCTACACCGAAGCCACGCTTGCCAATCAGCTCGCGTCGCTCACCGCCAAGGTCAACCAGATCATCACGGCGATTAAAGACCGTCTCTGACGTCTTTCTCGACTGAGCGGGGCTGCGGCCCCGCTTTTCCTCTCAACCATTCGAGGTCAGTTCCATGCAGCTTGCCAGCATCCTTCTCGCCATCGGTGGCGATACCGGCAATACCGTTCCGAAATACGACGTGACGCCCGCCGAGGTGGCCGTTCTCCGCGTGATCCACGGCGACGATGCCGTGACCGAAATCGAACCGATCAGCGAAGTCGCGCGCACTTCGCGCGCCGAGCGCCAGCGTCTCATCGAAATCTACGCTTCTGTCCAGCCCGACGGGTCGCGCCGGTCGCGTGCGGTCGACATGCTTTTCCCTGGCGTCGCGGCGCGCGTTTTCGAGAGCTTCGACGAGATCGACGACCTCGACGAGAGCTTCTTCAAGGCGGAGACGCGCGTCGGCGCCAGGAAGGCCGCTCCCGACCAGGACGTCGCCAAGGCCTCCGCCAAACCGCGAGCCACCCGCAAGTCGAAGCAGGCCGAAGAACCGGCCGCCGCGCAGGGCGATGCCGAAACCACGGCCAGCACCGATGATGTCGGCGAAGACGACGGTATCGGCGACATCAACGATGGCGTCGGCGGCGACGAGAGCGTCTTCGAGTAAGGAGCCACCACATGGCCCGCGGGACCACCCTGGTCAAATTGCTGGACGACTTGCGGGCCGAAACTCGCGTGTCGCTGAACCCTGCGCATAACGCGCAGGCGCGCGACACGCAGATCAAGCTGCTCCAGCGCGTCCAGGAATGGCTGTGGGATGATTTCGACTGGCCGATCCTGCGCGTCGAGCGCATCGTGCCGCTTCTAGCCGGCCAGCGCTACTACGACACGCCCGCCGATCTCGACATCGACCGGATCACCAAAATGGAGGTCCGGCACGATCAGGTCTACTGCGCGCTGAAAGCCGGCATCGACGCCGAACACTACGCGGCCTACGACAGCGATCTCGGCGAGCGGCAATGGCCGCCGCAGCGGTGGAAGATCACCGAAAACGAGCAGGTCGAAATCTGGCCGATCCCCGACACGAACGCCGATCCGCTCACGTTGGAAGGCAATCTGAAGATCACGGGCATCCGCAAGCTGAAGCCGCTCGTTGCCGACGGCGATCGAGCGGACCTGGATGACAGACTGATCGTGCTCTACGCAGCCGCCGAGTACCTGGCCGCCAAGGGCGCCGACGACGCCAAGCTGAAGCTGGACCAGGCGAACAAGCGCTACGGCAAGCTGCGCGGCCAGCAAACCCCACGCAAGAAGTTCTCCCTCTTCGGCATTGGTCAGCCTTCGCGCATCGAGCGCGTGCCGATCGCCGTCTACAACAAGACGAGCTGACGCCGTGGGGACGATTTGGGTTCGCGAGTTCACAGGCGGCCTTGATACCCGCAGAATGCCCGAAACGACGCCGGGCAGCGCGCTCATGGTCGCGAGCAACGGCCACGTCACACGCGGCGGCGAGTTCGAGAAGCGGCCGGCTTTCGTTCCGGAATATACGCTCCCGGCCGGAACGGTCGGCATGTGGTATGACCGCAACAGCATTGTTGTCTTTGGGCACGCTGCGACGCCGGCAGGCATGCCGACTGGCGTAGCGTATCAACGCCTTCAGCATCCGGACAACGTGACGGCCCTAGTCCGCGTTCATTCCGCTGATCTATACGCCGGGAAAATCTATGCCGTTGGCGAGTTTGCGGACGGCAGTATCCATCACTTCTACGACGGCGTGCGCATCGAGGACTGGTATGACGGTCGCGCTCGCGCGGCGTTCATCGTGACTGGCGGCACGTCCTCTCCGCTTTCCGCGATGACCAACATCAAGGTCAACGGCGTGTCCATCATCGCTGCGGCGGTGAACTGGACCGGTGACAGCCAGTCCATGGCAGCGGCCATCGCAGCGGCGATCAACAGCCACACGTCGACACCCGACTATTCGGCGACCGCTGTCGGCGCCCAGGTCAACATATCGGCCGTTACCGAGGGTGACGGCTCCAACGGCTACGCGGTCGATTTCACGTTGTCGAACGGACTGACCGTGTCGCCGTCAGCGGGCCTGGCGCTTAACAACGGCAGTTCGGAGCTCGGCGAGAAGGCGAGCGGGTCGTTCAAGGTCGGCTACGGCATCAGCGGCAATTCCAAGGCGACCGGCTCCTACACGCATAGCGGCAACACGTCGTCGAACTCGAGCATCATGGTCGCGATCAACGGCGTGAACCTGATGTCTGCGGCAGTGACGTTCACGGCCGCAACTTCGCCGACTGACGCCGCCTCCGCGGTTGCGACCGCGATCAACAACCACAATTCAGTCCCGAATTACACGGCAACCGCCTCTGCCGGCACCGTGACGATCAAGACCTCCGACGACACGGCCGCCGTGAACGGCCTGTCTCCGACGTTTACGAAAACGGGCACCGTCCCGACCGGCGCGGTAAATCCCATGGCCGGCGGCTCTGCAGGAACGGCCGGCACCGTTCTTCCGAAGCTGAACGGCGTCAATCTGACCGCCGCTGCCGTTACTTGGGCGACGAGCGAGACCTCGACGGCGGCGGCCATCGCAGCGGCGATCAACAGTCACACCTCGACGCCCGACTATACCGCTACGTCGTTGGGCGCCGTGGTGACGGTTACGACGGTCGACAGGACCAGCGCAGTGAACGGCATGTCGATGACGTTCACGATCACGGCAGTGCTTCCGATCACCGAAAACAAGCCGATGAGCGGTGGCGGCCTGGACAATCTCTTCCAGCCGGGCCTGTTCGTGAAGACCATTGGGTCGAAGATGAACTCGGTGTCGGGGCCGAACTTCCATTTTTCCGGCATCAAGGCTCCGACGAAATGGACGACGGACGCAGTCGGCGCCGGCTTCATCGACATGTCCACGGAAGCGTCCGGTTCGGAGACGCTGGTCGCCTTGGCGAAGTATCAGCAGCAGATCGCGATCTTCGCCGAGCGGGTCACGCAGATCTGGTATGTTGACCCGGATCCCGCGCTGAACCGCCAGACGCAGGTGCTCAACAATACGGGTACGCTGAGCCCGCGCAGCGTCACGCAGTTCGGCGACAACGACATCTTCTACCTGGACGAAAGCGGCCTTCGCTCGCTGCGTGCCCGCGACAGTTCGAACGCCGCGTCAACGACCGATATCGGCGTGCCTGTCGATACCCTCGTGATCGACAAGCTCAGCCAGATATCGGTCGACGACCGGCGCGACATCATCGGTATCATCGAGCCTCGAGACGGCCGCTTCTGGCTCGCGATCAAGGACGTCATTTTCGTCTTTTCGTTCTTCAATGGCGCGCAGGTCAGCGCGTGGTCGACCTACACGCCGAGCGTCATAGTGGCCGGCGCTCCGGTCGTGTTCGACGTCGAGGACATGGCGGTCTTCCGCCGACGCGTCTACATCCGATCCGGCAACACGATCTACGTGTTCGGCGGATTGGCCGACGAGCAGGTTTTTGACGCAACTGTCGCCGAGGCGTGGACGCCCTACCTGGACGCGGACGATCCGACGCGCACGAAGACCTTCACCGGCGTCGACGCGGCCCTCACCGGGGATTGGTCGATCGCCGCGGCCTTTGCTCCTACTGACACGGTGGCCGAAGACGCCGTCGCGGTCCTGACGGAAACGTCCTTCGGACACGACGCCGTGTCGTCGATCGGTGAAAGCACGCACGTCAGCCTGCGCTTCCGCACCACGGGCGCCGGCCCGGCGAAGCTAAGCGCGGCCGTGATCCACTACCAGGGCGATAAGGATGAAGACTGAGCCGTCCCCCGAGGTCAAAGCGATCCTCGCCGAGTTCGTCAAAAAGCAGCGCGCCAAATATGGCCCGGACTGGAAAGAAAAACTGGCGGCCGAAATGGCGGAAAAGGCCGCTCCGGTAGTTACGGCCTTGCTCGCTCTCAGAGACAGGGCCAAGAAATGAGGATTGATCCGGCCTCGCGCGATGACGTGCGGACGGTCGCGTTGGCGATGCGCGGCCGGGATTTCGCCGAATTCTCGGCTGTCTCCTTCGCCGACACCCGCGAGCAACTGGCCGACGCACTGGCCGAACGTTACGGCGACCGCCACGATGTGATGTGCGGCTTCCACAAGGGCTCGCCGGCGTGCATCGGCGGCACGATCCTGGCGCGGCCGAACGTTGCAACGTTGCTCTTCTTCGCGACCGACGAGTTTCCGCGCATCGGGTTACCGACGACAAGGTTCATCAAGAAGCAGCTTTTCCCCCGGCTCGTGGACGCCGGCGTGCATCGCATCGAGGCCGTGTCCATGGAAGGGCACGTCGAGACGCACGCCTGGCTGCGGACGCTCGGCCTCGAGCCCGAAACAGGGCCGATGCACGGCTACGGCCGGCGCGGCGAGGCTTTTATTCAATTCGCGTGGGTGCAGGATGTTCGTTCGGCTCGGCCTTGAAGAAGACATCGATGCCGTGACCGAAATGGCGCGGATGAACATCGAAGAAACGCGACCCGGCCTGACGTTCAACGAGTTCAAGTGCCGAGAGACGTACTACAGCTATCTGGACAATGCGAGCCCGACCATATTCGTTGTCGAAGACAAGCGCGAGGTGATCGGGTTCCTGCTGGCCGAGATGTACGACTACCGAGCGGCCGATGGACTTTTCACGACACAGGAAGTATTGTTCGTTCGACCCGATAAGCGCGGCACTCGGGCAGCCGTAATCCTGATGAAGCATCTCGTGGCCTGGAGCGAACAGCTCGGCGCCAAAGAGATCATCGGGGGCAACGATAACGAGTTCAACTCAGAGCGCACCGCCAAATTCCTCGAGCACTTCGGATTTGAGCGCGTCGGCTTCTCGATGAGACGGGTTACGGCACATGGGCGGCGGTAAAGGTGGCGGCGGCGAAGCCAAAGCTGCGCGCAAGGACGAAAAGGCGCGCCAGGAACGCATCCGGCAGGGTACGAAGCGGATCGGTTCCATTTTCGACGACAACTTCGGCGGTGACTATTTCGCGGGGCGCAAACAGGCGTATCTCGACTACGCCTCGCCGCAGCTCGAGGATCAGTACGGAAGGGCGCAGAAAGAGCTGACATTCGCGTTGACGCGCGCCGGCCTGCTGGACAGCTCCGTTCGCGGCGAAAAGACGGGCGAGCTCCAGCAGAAATACGACCTGAACAAGCAGCAGATCGCCGATGAGGCGCTGTCGTACGAGGCGCAGTCGCGAACGGCCGTCGAGGATGCACGGTCGAACCTGGTCGCCACCCTGAACGCTACGGGCGATGCCGAGGGCGCGGCCAGTTCCGCGCTCGCCCGTTCCGCGGCGCTCTCGAAGCCGGCCGCGTTCAGCCCGCTCTCGCAGCTCTTCGCCGACTTCACGGCGGGCCTTGGCACGCAGGCGGCGTTGGAAAAGGCGAACTACTATTCCGGAGGCCAGACAGGCGTCCGCTACAACACCGGCCTGTTCGCGCCCAAGAACGCGGTGAAGGTGACGTAAGATGTGCGATCCGCTCACCATCGCCGGCGTCGCCCTTACCGGCCTGTCGACCGGCATCAACTACGCCGCCCAAGCCAAGGTTCAGCGCGCTCGCGACGACGCCATGGCGGCCGAACGCATCCGCCAGAACCAGCTTGACCAGGAGGCACAGGCCCTCAACGTCCAGTCGCAGGACCGCTACCAGGATTTTCAGGGTCAGCAGGACGAGCGGTCGGGTCAGTTGGGTCAGTTTTTCACCGGACAGGAAGTGGCCGAACCCACGGCAGCCGAGGCCCTGCCCGCTTCCGGGTCGAACATCACGGTTCGCGAGGAAGCGAAGCAGCGTGGACAGGCGCGCGAGTTCACCGACAAGACCGGCACCGCCCTCGGCGAACTCCGCTCGTTCGGGGATCTGCTCGGCGAGATCGGCCGCGCCCAGGCGCAGGACGCCAGCCTCGTCGGCCAGATCGGCGGTTTCAAGCGCGGCTCGTCGAACGTGTTGCCGCTCGAGCTGGATGAAGCAAACCGCAAGGGCGACAGCCTGAAGCTGTTCGGCGATCTGGCAGGCGGCTTCGGCGGTTTGGCGCTCAATGCGGGACTGTCCGGCGGCGGCATGTTCGGGGGCGGTGCGAAGACAGCCAACGTTGCGCCAAAGGTCAGTCCGTCGACGTATGGCGCGCCCGGAAGCCGCGCGCTTGGCGCCGCGCTGGATCGCGCCAGCGTGCCGGGGTACGCCGGCTATGGCACCCCGAAGTCGTCCTTCTACTCGTTCTACGGGCCGTAACCCATGCCGATTGCATCAAATCGCCACTACAACGACCCGGCACTCGGTCAGGCGTTCAACAATCTGGCGCAGATGTTCGCTCCGCCGAGCGGCTCCGACTTGGCCGGCTATGCGACGGCGAAGGCGAAGCGCGAAGAGGCCACGCGGCTGGCGGAGCTTTTCGACTACGCGCGCGATCCGGCATTCCAGCAGCAGATTTTCGACCGCCTCGGCCAAGCGACGGGCACCTGGACGCCGTCGACAGGCTACTACGGGGTCGACGTTAACGCGCGGACCTCGCGCTCCAACAACGCCGCGGACAATGCGCGCGCCTTGCAGACGAACGCCGCCGACAATGCGCGCGCGCTCGAGCAGACGCGGCTCCAGAACACCAAAGACATCACGACCAAGATGCTGGACCCGGTCGCCGCCGGCGCGACGCGTTTCGTGCCGTCGACGATCGCCGGCATGTACGACGTGCCGGAGCGGCAGATCGGCGTCATCTCCGCAAACCCCGGCGAGCGCATCGTCACCCCCGACGGTCGTACGATCGAGGGCGCCACCAAGCCGATGTCCGAAACGGAATGGCAGGCAACGCAGGCTGAACGCCTCCTTCAGTCCGGCGCGCTCACCGATCAGATGCTCGCCGATGCAATTGTCGGCGAGCGGGCGCCCGTGAAGGCCGTTGGCCCGGACGGCAAGACGCCCGTCTTCATGACGCCCGGCGAAGCCGCCCGCACGGCAGCGCAGCCCTTCGTGGAGGCCGGCTCGCAGGCCAAACCGGCCAACGCCGTGGCGCTCATGCCGGATGGGAAGACGCGCGTGCCGGCCGTACAGGATCCGGACGGACGATGGGTTCACGCTCAAACGCGACAGCCCCTTCCGGAAAGCATCCAGATTTTCGACTTGCCGAAAGCGACGGGCACTGCGGCGGACGTCGGCCTCGCCCCGACAACGGCCAACGAGACGCAGGCCAACAACCAGGAAGCCGAGGTGACGCGCGCGCTCAACCTGCTCGATATCTACGAGCAGATGGTGCAGGACAACCCCGGATCGATCGGCCTCGCCGGCCTCATCCGCGGCACCGCGCAGAACGCAGCCGCCACAGCGGCCGATCTGGCGACGTCGTTCGGAAAGTCCGCGCCGCAGATGGCAGAGGCCGCCGAAGAGCTCAAACGCGGGCTCCAGGGTGTCGCGCCGGAATTCTTCACGTCGGCCATTCCCGAGATTGAGTTCCTTCAGGGCACGCTGGCCTATTCGCTGGCTCGAACCGAAAATCCGAGCGGAGAGGTCAGCCGTCAGGCTTTCGAACGCGCGCTCGAGCGCGTCAAGGGTGGCGGGCTGCTGGCGAACAGGCAAAGCGCGCTCGCGGCGATTGGCGCGAACCGGAAGGTGCTCCAGACGCAGCTCGACGGCATCCGAACGCTCCGCGCGCCCGGCACCGGCCGCACGGACACCGGCTTCCGCGGTGAGCCCACGCCGCCGGCACCTCCCGCACCGCCCGCCCCGAACGGCGGCGCCGAGCGGTGGGAACGCGGCCCTGACGGTCGACTGCGAAAGGTCCAGTAATGGCGCGCATTATCGAGTTCGAAGGCCGGCAGATCGAGGTTCCGGACGACGCCACGGACGCCGAGGTCGAGGAAATTCTGACCGGACAGGCTCCACAGGTCGCCCCGGCCGCATCGGTCGCGCTGAAGGCGCCCTCCCTGGTCGACACGGTCATGTCGGGCGCGGATTACCTCGACGACACGGCGGCCATTGGCTTGACCGGCGCACGCAAGGGTGTCTCGGCGGTGCTCGGCTTGCCCGTCGACATCGTCAACAACGCGCCGCGCGTGCTCAACGCGCTGCCTGGCGTCGATGGCGTGGGTCCGATCAGCGACACGCCCTTCATGGGCTCCGACTTCATCGACGCCATTTTCGGCGCGCCGGCGGACGCAGGGGCCGCCGCTTTTAACGCTGGCGCGGAAGCGCTCGGCTCGGATAACCGAATGGCGGGCGCGGAAGGCCCGCAGCCGCAGGACGTCGCCCAGCGCTTTGTCGGTCGTATCGGCCAGGAGGTCGGCGCAGCCGCCGTGCCAGTGGGCGCCGGGCTCTCGCTGGGCGCTCGCGGCGTTCAGGCGGCGCGCGAACTGCCTTGGATCGCCATGATGTTCGCCGAGCCCGCCGCAATCAACCCCGGTCGCTTCGCCGGCCGTGAAGCGGCGGCCGCCGTCGGCGCGGGCACGGGCGGCGCCGCCGCGAACGAAATCGTCGACAAGAACACGGCCGGCGGTCAGATCGCCGATCTCGTTGGCGCCATCACGGGCGCCGGCCTTACCGGGCTCGGCCGCACGCTCGCAGGCGGCGTAAAGCAGACGTTCGACGCTGTGCGCCAGAACCCGAACTATGTCGACCAGGTCGTCAAGGACGCCGTCGTCGATCGGCTCGGCAAAGCCGCCAACCTGCCGGGCTCGGAAACGGCCGGCGGCACTTTCGACACGGATCCGCTCGTGGGTGAGATCCTGCGCGGATCCGACACGCGCCCGTCGGAGGTCATTCCCGGCTACCAGGAAAGCCTTGCCGATCGCACCGGCAACGCGGGGCTGGCCGCGCTCGAATACGGTCGCCAGCAGGGGCCGAATTCTGGCATGTTCACGCAGCGGCGTTCCGCGAACACGGAGGCGGTCGACAGCGCCATGTCGCAGCTCGAGCCGCAGGCGACGCCCGGCGCGCTCCGCGACGAACTCGACCTTGAGCGCACGCGCCGGCTAACCGACGCTGGCGTTGCCCGGCAGATGGCCGAGGATGATGTCGCGGCGGCCGTGATGGGCCTCCAGCCGCAGTCCACGCCCGCGCAGCGCGGCAACACCGTGCGTACCGCGCTGGAAGACGCCCGCGACGTCGCTCGCCAGCGCACCGAGGACGCCTACGCGGCGGCCAATATTGCGGGCAAGCAGGTCGACCCCGCTCCGCTGACGGAGAGCCTGGACAACGCGCTTGCGGGCCTGACGGAGGTAGAGCGCGGCCTTGTGCCGCAGGGCGTCATCGACCGCGTCGCCGCGCTCGGGCGGCCCGCCGAAGCGAGCGGCCATGGGCACGGCGGTAACGCGGTGACATTCCTTGACGCCTACGGCGTTCCGATCCAGCGCCCGCCGGCACCGCCGCAGGCTGTCGATCTGAAGCAGGCCACCGACCTAAAATCGGAGCTGCTGCGCCTCCAGCGCGCCGCCGCAGCCGATCCGCGCGCCGAGCGCGGTGGGCGCAATGCTGCGCGCGTCCTCGGCCAGATGGCCGATACGGTGGACGGCTTCATCAGCCGCAACCTGACGCCGGATGAAGCGGCCGCCTTGGACACGGCCCGAGGCGCGAGGTTCGAAGAGGCGCAGGCATTCGGCCGGCAGGGCGATCCTGTCGCGGCGGCTCTGGCGCGCAACGAGGGCGGCGTACCCAAGATGCGGGACGACCTCGTCGCCGGCTCGTTCGTCAATCCGCAGGCCATGGATCGGCTCTTCGCGGAGGCCGACACGCCGGCCGTTCGCCAGGCTATCCGCGATGAAGTGTTGTCGCGTGGCGACACCTCGAGCGCGGAGCGCATCGCGCGCTTCCAGTCCGACTATGCCGAGCAGCTTCAGCGCTTCCCCGGCCTTTCGGGCGAGATTGGCCGCGCCGCCCGCGCCCGCACGGCAGAGGCCGGCGCTACGGCCAGCGAACAGGCGCTCCAGCGCGATCTCGGCACCGACACGCAGCCGGGTCGCGGGACCGTCGGCCGCTACCTGCAATACAGCGACGCCAATTCCGAAAAGGCGATCAGCGAGGTTCTGTCCGCCAAGGATCCTGGCAAGGCCGCCGACGAGATGCTGACCTTCATCAACGACAAGCCGCAGGCCGTCGAAGGCGCCCGTGCGGCGTTCTGGAAGAAGCTGCGCAGCGAAAGCCAGAGCGTCGATGCGACGCAGCGATCCATGGGCGGCAAGCGTGCGTGGCGCGGCGACTGGCTGAAGGGCTGGCTCGACAACCCGGGCACGGCCGCCGTGGCGGAGCGGCTGTATCGCGACAATCCGGAGCATCTGGAGCGCGTGCGCGCCATCGCCAATGTGCTCGACAACGCCGATCTGCGCGTCCGGGGCAAGGCCACCGGGTCGTCCGGCACGACGCAGGGCATCTCGAACATCATGACGCCGGAAACGCTCCAGAGCCGTGGCTACGCCTACATGCGGGGCCAGATCAGCGGCACCTATCTGGCAACGTCGATTGCCGCTGTCATGGCGCGGCGCGCGGTGCGCGGCGCGCGCACCGAGGCCATCGAACGCGTCACCGACAAGGCGCTTCTGGACAGCGATTTCGCGGCGGCCTTGCTCAAGGAGAACAACCCGGCGAACCGGGCGATCCTGGCGCGAGGCGCGCGCGGCTGGCTCGGCAACGAGGCCTCGACCTTCGTCAATCTTCTGAACGAAAGCGACGACGAGACCGAGAACAAGGTCATGGAGGGCGCCAATGGCCGGTGAGTTCGACTTTTCGCGCTTCGCCGTCGGCGGCGCGCAGCGAGCGGACAGCTTCTCGGGCATGCAGCCGGCGTTCCGATCGGCGCTGGCGCAGATGTTCCAGGCCGCGCCGCCGGAGATCCAGCAGAACCTCCGTTTCTCGTCGGGCTTCCGTTCGCCGCAGCGCCAGGCGGAGCTTTGGCAGGGCGCTCTCGCCAAATACGGTTCGCCCGAAGCGGCCCGCAAGTGGGTCGCCCCTCCCGGCCGTTCGCAACACGGCCACGGCAACGCGGCCGACGTGAAGTATCTGGCGCCGGCCGCTCTGAAGTGGGCGCACGCCAACGCCGCTCAGTTCGGCCTGTCTTTCCCGCTCTCAAACGAAAACTGGCACATCGAGCTTGCCGGTGCGCGCGGGCAAAAACACGGGGCTCCAGCCTCCGCCGCGCAGATGATGGCTCAGGGCCGGCCCTCGCTTGCCCAAAGCTTCGTTGAGCCGCAGGCGGCTCCCGGCGGTCTCGGCGCGGTAATACCGGGTGCGGAAGGTGCGGGAACGTCTCCGAATTTCGGAGCCCTGGCGTCGATGTTCGCGCAGCAACAGGCCGACAGGCGGCGGCAGCGCGAAGAGGAAGCCGCGGCTGAGCAGGTCCGCCGCGAAGCCCTATTGGGCGGCTCGCTCGCCAACCTCTACGGCTGAAGCGATCCGATAAACCACAGAGCGGCCACTGCGAAAGCAGCGATCGTTATCACCGAGAAAAACTTCGACACATTTGCGTCGAAGCGAGCGAAGCTGGCATCGCGTTCGCGCTGAATTTTCTCACTCTGCCACATGACTTTCTCCGCGGTCGGACAGCTTGTCCCCTATTCTCCACAAAAATTGCCGTTTGAGAAGCGCGCCAGGAGTGCGCAAAATAGTGCCCAAACGCGTGTATGATGGGCAGTAGGCCGATTGTCCGGCGGGGCGCAAGGTATTGAAAAATAAGGGAGAAAAATGGTGCTGCCAGAGAGGATTGAACTCTCGACCTCTCCCTTACCAAGGGAGTGCTCTACCACTGAGCTACGGCAGCATCCGTGGACGCGGCGGCTTGTGCCACATGATTCCCGGGAGCGCAAGTTATGAGTTGCACCAAATCGGCTATCATTTTCCACAGGCCCCCTTATGCCACAATACTGGCCATTTCCATTGCCAAGCCGATATGAACGAACGACAAGCGGGGACCACCACATGTCGTCGACGAAGAAAACGCCCCAGAGCGACGCCGACCGGCGCAAGGCGCGGCTTGCGGCCGAGCTGCGTGCCAACCTGATGAAGCGCAAGGCGCAGGCACGCTCGCGGCGGACGGGCGAGGCCGATACGAGACCGGAGGGCCTGGCCGCCGCCGGTGACGACGAGGAGAAACCCGAGAAGGCCTGACCGGCGACGGCGGGCGCTTGGCGCAGAGGACGGCGAAGCCCTGATTCTTGAACCGGGTGGCGCTATGGTCTAGACGGCGGCAAGAAAATTTCTCGCCAGCACCGGGCAATCCCCGGAGAAACGACGGTTTATGGATCGCATCAGAATTGTCGGCGGCAACGAGCTGACCGGAAACATCCCGATCTCGGGCGCGAAGAACGCAGCCCTTCCCCTGATGATCGCCTCGCTGCTCACCGACGATACGCTGACCCTCGACAACGTGCCGCACCTGGCCGACGTCGAGCAGCTGATCCGCATCCTCGGCAACCACGGCGTCGACTATGCCGTCAACGGCCGCCGCGAGCGCCAGAGCGAAGGCTACTCGCGCACCATCAGCTTCACCGCGCGCAACATCGTCGACACCACCGCACCTTATGAGCTCGTCTCCAAGATGCGCGCCAGCTTCTGGGTCATCGGCCCGCTGCTCGCCCGCATGGGCGAGGCCAAGGTGTCGCTGCCGGGCGGCTGCGCCATCGGCACCCGCCCCGTCGACCTGTTCATCGAGGGCCTGCAGGCACTCGGCGCCGACATCGACGTCGACAACGGCTACGTCGTCGCCAAGGCCAGGAACCGGCTCACCGGCAACCGCTACGTCTTCCCCAAGATCTCCGTCGGCGCCACCCATGTGCTGATGATGGCGGCGACGCTTGCCCGCGGCGAGACGGTGCTCGAAAACGCCGCCCGCGAGCCCGAGGTGGTCAACCTCGCCGAGTGCCTCAACGCCATGGGCGCGAAGATCACCGGCGCCGGCACCTCGACGATCACCATCGAAGGCGTCGATTCTTTGTCGGGCGCGCGCCATCGCGTCATCCCCGACCGCATCGAGACCGGCACCTACGCCATGGCGGTGGCCATGACCGGCGGCGACGTGATCCTCGAAGGCGCACGCGCCGACCTGCTGCAGGGCGCGCTCGACGTGATCGCCCGCACCGGTGCCGAGATCACCGAGACCAATTCCGGCATCCGCGTCATGCGCAACGGCTCCGGCATCTCGCCGGTCGACGTCGTCACCGCGCCCTTTCCGGGCTTCCCGACAGACCTGCAGGCACAGTTCATGGGCCTGATGACGATGGCGAAGGGCAGGGCCAAGATCACCGAGACGATCTTCGAGAACCGCTTCATGCACGTGCAGGAGCTTGCGCGGCTCGGCGCCCACATCACCTTGTCGGGCCAGACGGCGATCGTCGAGGGTGTTTCCAAGCTCAAGGGCGCGCCCGTGATGGCGACCGACCTGCGCGCCTCGGTGTCGCTGGTCATCGCCGGCCTCGCCGCCGAGGGCGAGACGATGGTCAACCGCGTCTACCATCTCGACCGCGGCTTCGAGCGGCTCGAAGAGAAGCTGTCGCGCTGCGGCGCGATCATCGAGCGCATCAGCGGCTGAGCAGGATAGGCAATAGGGGAGTAGGGCAGTAGGGCAATATCCGAAAAAACGCTGCCCAGTCCCCTGTTGCCTTACTCCCCTACTCCCTTACTGCCCTACTCCCCTCCGGCCCGGTTGCGCGCTGCGTCAAGACCGCCTAACAAGACGGGAAGCATATAGAGTTTCCCGCGCAGGCAGCCGACCCAAGATGACCCAGCTCAAGCTAGTCGCCCTCGACGAACAGGATCTGGAGATCGTCTCGGCGCATGTGCAGGACGCCGTGGTCAAGGTCGGCGACCTCGAATACCGGGCCTCGGCCAAGCGTTTCGCTTTGGAGATGAACCGCTTCGCCTGGGAGACGAGGACGGGCCTGCTGCGCCCCAGATATGAGCGGCGCCGTTCGATCCTGCATTTCGACCGGGTGCTCTCGGCCAAGCTGCACGGCGTGTCGCGCGACAAGAAGGACGAGGTGCTGGAACTGCTCGCCATCCGCTTCGCGCCGGCCCAGGAGCCGGTAGGCACCATCGAGCTCACCTTCGCAGGCGGGGCTGCGATCCGGCTCGCAGTGGAATGCATCGAGGCGCGGCTGACCGACACCGGCGCTGCCTGGCAGGCCTCCTCCCGCCCCAATCACAATACCTGAGCATTTGCGACCATGGCCATCACGCTTCGCCACTCCGACGCAGACTTCGAGAAGCGGTTCGCGCAGTTCCTGACCACCAAGCGCGAAGTATCGCCCGACGTCGAGGCGACGGTGCGCGCCATCATCGACGACGTGCGCAGTCGCGGCGACGCAGCGCTCATCGACTACTCGAAGAAATTCGACCGGGCCGATCTCGCCTCGCTCGGCATCGCCGTCACCCGCACCGACGTCGAGCAGGCCTATGAGGACGCCGCCCCCGAGACGGTGGAAGCGCTCCGCTTCGCCCGCGACCGCATCCGCTCGCACCATGAGCGCCAGATGCCCAGGGACGACCGCTACACCGACGCCGTCGGCGTCGAGCTCGGCTCGCGCTGGACGGCGATCGAGGCGGTCGGCCTCTACGTGCCCGGCGGCACGGCGAGCTATCCGAGTTCGGTGCTGATGAATGCCGTGCCAGCCAAGGTCGCCGGGGTCGAGCGCATCGTCATCGTCGTGCCCGCCTCGGGCGGTACCATCAACCCGCTGGTGCTGGTCGCGGCCGACCTCGCCGGCGTGTCCGAGATCTACCGCGTCGGCGGGGCGCAGGCGATCGCAGCACTCGCCTACGGCACCGAGACGATCCACCCGGTCGCCAAGATCGTCGGTCCCGGCAACGCCTATGTGGCGGCCGCCAAGCGGCAGGTGTTCGGCACCGTCGGCATCGACATGATCGCCGGCCCGTCGGAAGTGCTCGTCGTCGCCGATAGCGACAACGACCCCGACTGGATCGCCGCCGACCTGCTCGCCCAGGCCGAGCACGACGTCTCGGCGCAGTCGATCCTGATCACCGACGATGCCGAATTCGGCAAGGCCGTGGAAGCAGCCGTCGCGCGCCAGATCAAGCAGCTGCCGCGCGGCGAGACCGCCGCCGCCAGCTGGCGCGATTTCGGCGCCGTCATCCTGGTCGGGGACTTCGACGCCGCCATCCCGCTCATCGACCGCATCGCGGCCGAACATCTCGAACTCGCCGTCGCCGATCCCGAGGCGCTGCTGCCGCGCATCCGCAACGCTGGCGCCATCTTCGTCGGCCGGCACACGCCTGAGGTCATCGGCGACTATGTCGGCGGCTCCAACCACGTGCTGCCGACGGCGCGCTCGGCGCGCTTTTCGTCGGGGCTGTCGGTGCTCGAATTCGTCAAGCGCAGCTCGATCCTCAAGCTCGGCCCGGACCAGTTGAGGGCGCTCGCGCCGGCGGCGATCGCACTCGCCAGGGCCGAAGGGCTCGACGCGCATGCGCGCTCCGTCGCCATCAGATTGAACATGTAGGCGGCGATGTCCGACAAGGGCCACGCACGCTCCCGCCTCGTCGACGTCGAGCTCGACGAATCGATCGGCCGCTCGACGCCGGACGTCGAGCATGAACGCGCCGTCGCCATCTTCGACCTGATCGAGGAAAACAGCTTCCACCCGATCAACGACGACGGCCACGGCCCCTACAGGCTGAAGCTGTCGCTCGCCGATTCGCGCCTGGTCTTCGCCATCTCGCGCGAACACGGCGATCCGGTGGTCACCCACATCCTGTCGCTGACGCCGTTCCGGCGGATCGTGAAGGACTACTTCATGATCTGCGAGAGCTACTACGAGGCGATCCGTTCGTCGACGCCGAGCCAGATCGAGGCGATCGACATGGGCCGACGCGGGCTGCACAACGAAGGCTCGCAGACGCTGCTCGACCGCCTCGCAGGCAAGATCGAGATCGATTTCGACACCGCCCGGCGCCTGTTCACGCTGATCTGCGTACTGCATTGGCGCGGATGACGCATGGCGGACGACGCTAAACGCCCGCGCTCCGTACTGTTCATGTGCCGCATGAATTCGGTCCGCTCGCCGATGGCCGAGGCGATCGCCAGGCACGGGCTGTCGCCGTCGATCTTCGTGGCGTCGGCCGGCGTCCGCGCCGGCGAGCGCGATCCCTTCGTCGACGCCGTGCTCGCCGAGCAGGACATGCGCCTCGCCGGCCATCAGCCGCGCACGATCGGCGATCTCGAGGACGACTATTTCGACCTGATCGTGACGCTTGCCCCGGAAGCGCACCATGCCGCCCTCGAGTTCACGCGCTCGATGGCGGTGGACGTCGAGTACTGGCCCACCCCCGACCCGACCGTAGTCACCGGCAGCCGTGACCAGATCATGTCGGCCTACCGCGACGTGCGCGAGCGGCTGAAGGCCAAGATGGCCGAAAGATTTGTAGTGGGAACGCCGGAAATGGACGCCGATTAAGCGTGTTCACAAAGCGCCGATTATCATATAGGTTCCGCGCAAATTCCGGCCGGGGCGCCGGCAATGCCACCCAAACCAAAGGTATCTAATGCCGAAGGAAGAAGTCCTCGAGTTTCCGGGCACCGTGACGGAATTGTTGCCGAACGCGATGTTCCGGGTCAAGCTCGAAAACGAACACGAAATCATCGCCCACACCGCCGGGCGCATGCGCAAGAATCGCATCCGCGTGCTGACCGGCGACAAGGTCCTCGTAGAAATGACGCCCTACGACCTGACCAAGGGCCGCATCACCTACCGCTTCAAGTAAGTCCGCGCGCGGCCCGCGAGCGAGCCTCCACCTACAGGATTGTGCGTTGAGCGATCTGCAAAAGCTTGTGCTTGCCTCGGGTTCGCCCCGCCGCGTCGAGCTGCTGCAACAGGCCGGCATCGAGCCCGACCGGCTGTTTCCGGCCGACGTCGACGAGCGGCCGATGCGCGCCGAAAACCCGCGCTCGCTGGCCAAGCGGCTGTCGGCGAGCAAGGCGCAGCGCGCCCATAGTGTGATCGCCAGGGAACCGGAGCATTCGCCGGGCTTCATCCTCGCCGCCGACACGGTGGTGGCCGTCGGCCGCCGCATCCTGCCCAAGGCGGAGACGATGGACGAGGCGCTGCACTGCCTGCAGCTGCTCTCCGGCCGCTCGCACAGGGTCTACACCGGCCTGGCGCTGGTCACGCCGGCAGGCAAGCTGCGCCAGCGGCTCGTCGAGACGCGTGTGCGCTTCAAGCGCCTGTCGCGCCAGGACATGGACAGCTACCTCGCCTCGGGCGAGTGGCGCGGCAAGGCCGGAGGCTACGCCATCCAGGGCTATGCCGGCACCTTCGTGGTCAAGCTGGTCGGCTCCTACAGCAACGTCGTCGGCCTGCCCCTCTACGAGACGACCTCGCTGCTTTCTGGCGAAGGCTACCAGGTCCAGATGAGCTGGCACACCGGCAGCCACCCGTGACTGGCGTTTCCAAGGACAAGGTGACGCCGCTGCGCGCCAGGCGCCCCTGCCCCGAATGCGGCAAGCCTTCGGCGCGGGAGACCTATCCGTTCTGCTCGCCGCGCTGCAAGGCGGTGGACCTCAACCGCTGGCTTTCGGGCAGCTACGCCATCCCCGTGCGCGACGACGAGCAAGAAGATTCCGACCGCGCACCCGGCGCCGGCGAGGAAGGCTAGCCGGCGTCTCCAGCTTCCGCAGCGGCCTGTGATTTCTTTCGAGAAAAACGCATCGGAGCGGCTGGACAGAGGGAAATCTCGTGCTATAACCCACGCGCTTTCGGGGGTGCGGCGCACCTTCAGAAAGACCGGATCGAGACCCCCAGCGGCCTGATCCAGGACAGTTGCCCGGATAGCTCAGTTGGTAGAGCAGCGGATTGAAAATCCGCGTGTCGGTGGTTCGAATCCGCCTCCGGGCACCACTTATTTCCCCCAGAACCGCCTCAGCCCACTGCGCGCGCCACAGACACCAGGACAGGCGAACCTACTTGGCCATTTCGTCGCCCCGGCCCGTCCCCCGCGCTGCGGTCACGCAGCCTTCAGATAGATGACGCGCATGACTGCGACCTCCGTCCCGGAGTTCGTGGCTCCCTCCTTGGTGGAGCCCTTGGTGCAGCTCCAAACGTCGCCTGCCTTGGCCGCAAACTCCATCTCGCCCGCCTTGACCTGCAGTTCGCCTTCGGTGACCTGGCAGACCATGTCGTCCGTCATCGGTTCACCGACGGGAAAAGCTGCTGCAGGCTGGAAAACGACGTCGATCATCTCGAGGTTCTTGTACGCGGCAATCACCGACTCCCGCTTGCCGAGTTCCACGACCCTCACTCCGGGGAAAATCTCCTTGCCCTCGGTCGCGCCGTAAGCCTTGGCGGCTGCCGGCGTCGCCGAAACGACCAGGGGCGTCGCGGCCACCGTCAGACCGAGTGCAAGTGCGGACCTGCGATTCATCAGTTCCATGGCTTCCTCCTACGTAAATCGCCCACGAAGTAGGCAATCGAGAATCATCGAACTGCTGTCGCCGCCAGTCAATGCGCACTTCCGATGTAGCCTCGCTGGCGCTCAACGTTCATGGTCGAGAGAGAGAGGCCCAGAGTTCACCCAACACCACTCGTACCGTGCGATGCGCGTCGCACCGAATGCGGGCATTATCCTGCTTAGGGGGGCGGAAACACCCGCCGCCGGCGGTGAAATCGTTCGCCTCATGGGGAGCAGCAAGCGCAGGCTGCCTTGCAAGCCTGCGCTGCGCCGTACCATGGCCAGCCTACAGCCAGCCGCGGCGCTTGAAATACACATAAGGCACGATGGCCGACAGTACCATCAGCCCCAGCGCCCAAGGATAGCCAAGCGTCCACTTCAACTCCGGCATGAGGTCGAAATTCATGCCATAGATCGACGCCACCAGCGTCGGGGGCAGGAAAACGACGGCTGCCACGGAGAATATCTTGATGATCTGGTTCTGCTCCAGATTAATCAGCCCCAATGTCGCGTCGAGCAGGAAGTTGATCTTGGCGGACAGGAAAATCGCGTGTTCGCCCAGCGACGCGGCATCGCGCTGGATCAGCTTCACGCGCTCCCTGATATCCTTGGTGGCCTTGCGGGAGGACGAGCCGGCCGTGCGGTTGATCTCCACGGCGGTGTGATAGGCCGCAAGCCGGATCATGCTGATCAGGCTTTCCCGGAGCTTCGTCAGCAGGTCGCCCTTCCGGCCGATCTGCTCGATCAGAGACTGGAGATCGCGTGTCTTCTTCGTCGCGCTCTTGGCCTTGTTGCGGAAGACCTCGCGCGAAATCGCATCGGCTTCGTCGCCAATGCGTTCAAGCGCGTCAGCCACCCGGTCGATGAGTGCCTCGACCAGGCCGAGCATGACCGCCTCGCCGGTCATGCACTGGCCTGCATTGCCCCGCAGCCCTTTCGCGATGTAGTGAGCGAACGGCTTCGAGTCGAAATGGCGGACAGTCACGAGCGTCTGCCCCTTCAGGATGAAGGTGATCGGAGCCTTGAGCGGATCGTCGCTTTCGATCTCGGTAACGGCCGTCATGGTCATGAACTCGGCGCCATCCTCGTTGTAGAGGCGGTCCGAAAGTTCGATTTCCGCCATCTCGTCCCGCGTCGGGATGGCGATGCCGAGATGCGCCTCGAGGCGCCTGACCTCATCGGCCGAGGCGCTGAGGAGGTCGATCCAGAGGGCGCTTGCGGCCTCCGGATCGTCGAAGTCGGGGATCGTCTTGAGACGGCCGTTCTGGCCCGCAAAGATGCGCAGCATTTGTGGCTCCTTCTGGCAAGCTGTGACGCCGCCCGCGGAGCCCTGAGATCAGGAGCGTCGCGCGACCGGCAATATCGAAGAGGAACTTCGACTGTCGGGGTCCATGGTTATGTCCTGTCGTTTGATGACGGTGGGATGACCGTCGGTTGCGCGATGCGCCATCTTTGCCGCTGAGTCAACACACATTGGGGCCTTGGCACTAAACGGATATCGCCCCCTCGAACAAGCAGCCGGCGGTGGTCGGGTCATCGGCATCCGATACGGCCAGAACCTCTATGGCGCGCTCGGACCGCCAGGCGTGTACCCCCTCGATCTTCGCGAGGGGGGACAAGCCATCGATACGAACGAGGTTCAATTCCTCGTCGAGGATGCAAAGCGCCGAACCAGCAAGCCTGCCGTCGCGATAGGCGTCGGCGGTATCCTCGGCGACCGCCGAGAGCACGATCGAGCCGCCTGCGAGGGCGCAGGCATCGGTGACGCACAGCGGCACCTCCTCGACGGAGGGAAGGCGCAACGACGTGGCCGAGAGAATGTCGACCACGCCGCCTTGCAGTGCCCGGTCCAGCTCGACGGCAAGAACGGTGTTGTCCGGCCGCGAGGTGTTGCCACGATTGAACAGCAGCAGTTGACTGCCCCGCACGACCGCACCCTCGACGTTCACCTCATCCACCGCGCCCGCGATCGCCTGGAAAAGCGGAGCCATGTCGAGGAGCCGGACCGCCCCCACGCCTCCATCTGGGTCGAGGCCGATCATCGCGGCACGGCGGCGCTTGTCGGTCGACCCCGAGCCGATCGCCAGAAGCACCGACCGGCGCCCATCCTCTCCATCTGGCAGTCGGAGCAACACTTCGAAATCGGGCTTCATAGCCTTGCGCAGGACCGGATCGCGCGGAAGCCGCCCCGGAAGCAGGCGGACCATCTCCCCCGGAGCACCGCCTTCGATAGGGAAGATCGCGAGGCCGAGTTCGTCGTCGCCCACGACATACAGCTTCGATCCGACGGCGACCAGGCCGCTGGCTGCCGACAAATGCCGTTGGCCCGAAGCGCCGGGACGATCGATGGTCAGGTGACGTCGAAGCTTGAGTTCCATCGGTCCTGCAGGTGTTGGTGTCGTCGCTCGAATTGCTATCAGACAATCGCATCGGTTTCTGCATCAGGCCGAACGTGCCGCAATCGGTGCAGCGCGCCCTCCCCCTTCGCCGGTTTGGTTAGCCGCCTCCCCCATTCCGATGAATTTACAAGCGGACCGGGGGGCGCGAGGTTCGCCGATCACCCTGTTGATCGCAGCGCTTGTCCCGAAAACATCTGCGGAGGAACTGCCATGAGGTCTTCACATCTCGCCAGCTGCGCCCTGATTGCCCTGGCCTTCGTCTGGAACGCCGGTCCGGCCGTCAATCCCGCCAGGGCCGAGGGGCCCAGCAAGGCCGAACTCGACGCCGCCCGCCAGGCTCTGGAGAAGTACAAGGATCCCTACGTCGCCGTCCGCGACCTCTATCTGTCGACGGTGGGTTGCGTCCACTACAGCGGCGAGAAGATGGAAGGCCGGATGGAGTATGCGAAGGGCGCAATGGGCGTCCACTTCGTCAATCTCACCGTCAAGGGACCGCCCGACCTGGCCAAGCCGAACGTGCTGGTCTACGAGCCCGACGGCGGAAAACTGCGCCTCGTCGCCGTCGAATGGCTGGTTCCGCTCGCAGTCGCCAAGGAGCGGCCGACCCTGATGGGCCAGCCCTTCCAGGGACCGATGGAGGGACACGAACCCCTGATCCCCAAGGAGTTCGCCCACTACGACCTGCATGCCTGGCTGTTCAAGGACAATCCGAACGGCATGTTCAGCGCCACCAATCCGGACGTGACATGCGAGGGCTATCCCTTCAGCCTGCTTGAGGAGCCCACCAAGATGGTGCCCGCCCCGTGAGGCAGCGCGCAGGCGGCCCGCGCACTGTCAGCCGGGCTATGCGCGGGCCTCCAGTGCTCTGATCTCGGCATCGGCCAGCAGCGCGCCGTGGTGGCCGATGACGGTTGCCGCGACGCGGGCGGCGAACGCGGCGGCGAGGCCTTCGTCGCCGGTTTCGAGATAATTCGCCAGGAAGGCGCCGTTGAAGCTGTCGCCGGCACCCGTCGTGTCGACGACCTTTTCCGCCCGTGCGGCGGGGACGAAGGCTTGGCGGCCGCCGAAGCTCAGGGTGATGCCGTCGGCGCCGTCCTTGACGACGAGCTTGTCGACGCCGAGGCCGCGATAGCGCGCGATCGTCGCCTCGACCGAGGCGTCGCCGAAATGCGTCGCCTCGTCCTCGAAGCTCGGCATGACCATGCTGGAGACCGCCGCACCATCGGAAATCGCGCGCCGCATCCTCTGGGCATCGTCCCACAGGCGCGGGCGGATGTTGGGATCGAAGGCGACGAGCTTGCCGGCTGCCTTGGCACGGCCGATCTCGGCGAGCAGCGTCGCGAGCGCATCCGGCGCAAGGATCGCCAGCGTGATGCCGGAAAAGAAGACCGTGTCGGACGCATCGATCGCGGCGCGCAAGCCGGCCGGGTCGTCGGCGAGCAGACGCGCGGCCGAAGCCGAGCGCCAGTAGGAGAAGCTGCGCTCGCCGTCCTTGAGATGGATCATGTAGAGGCCGGGCGCGCGCTCCGGCACGCGCCGGACAAAGCCGGCGCCGACGCCCGTGCCTTCCATGAAGGCGAGCATCTCGTCGGACACGGGATCGGTACCGACGGCGGTTAAATAGTCCACATGCCATGCACCGGGCAGGAAGGCGCGGAGGTAGAAGGCGGTGTTGAAGGTGTCGCCGGCGAACCCCTTGCGCAGCAGACCGCCCTCGGCCTGCCTGAGTTCGACCATGCATTCTCCGATCAACAGTGCGCGCGCCATGCCGTGTGCCGTTCCAGGGTAAATTGGCCAGGGTAAATTGGGCCAGTGTGAATTGGTATCGCGGGAAGCCTCAGCCGCGACCTTGAGCCCGGCTCGCGCCATGGCCGTCGTCGTCGATCATGTGGCCGAGGCGGCTCGAAAGGTCGGCCGCGGCGTCAAGCAGCGTCTTCAGGTAGTTCGCATGGTTCTTCAGCCCATCCTCGCGCGGCGCAACCAGGCAGAGTGTCGCCACGCAGACGCGGTCGGCCTGGTAGACCGGCACGGCGAAGCAATGAGTGAAGTTCTCGACGGCGCTGTTGAAGGTGTAGTAGCCGACCTTCGCCGCCTCGCGCACTTCGGCGATGAAGGCGGCCGGATCGATCCACTGGCCGTTGGGCAGGCGGAAATCCTCCTTCGGGATGAAGTCGAGGATCTCCTGGTCGCTCATGTGCGAAACCAGCAGCCGGCCCGACGCCGTCCACGGAATGGCGACCGGGTCGCCGACGTTCGACGAGATGCGGAACGGCCTCGAGCCCTCCTTCATCTGGGCGACGGTGTATTTGTTGCCTTCGAGCAGGCACATCTGCGCGGTCTCGCGCGTCTCCTCGGCGATGTGCGTCAAAAGCTTGTCGCATTCGCGCATCAGGTCGAACTGCTCGGCATAGGCCATGCCGAGGAAATACAGCTTGCGCCCCAGGAACACTCGGCCATCGTCGCCGCGATATTCCAGGATGCCCTGCCGCATCAGCAGGTTGACCAGCTCGTAGACCGACGAACGCGGCGCGCCGATGCCGGACGCGATCTCGTTGGGGCGCAGCGGCGCACGCTTGAGACGCAGGTAGTTCAGGATCTCGAAGGCGCGGTCGAGACCCCGCGCGCGCCTGCTTGTCATGTCGTCCTGTACGTCGTCCATGCGCCGCCTCCCGGGCGGATTTGCTGATGAATCCGGTGCCGACTCACGGCGCCTTGTAGGCCACGCAGTCGATTTCGACCTTGCAATCGACCATCATACTCGACTGCACGCAAGCGCGCGCCGGCGGATGGTCGCCGAAATACCCGGCATAGACACCGTTGAAGGACCAGAAGTCGCGCGGGTCGTCGAGCCATACGCCGACGCGCACGACGTGTTCCAGCCCATAGCCCGCCTCCTTCAGGATGGCGATGACGTTTTCCATCGTCTTGTGGGTCTCGGGAATGATGCCGCCGCCGACGATCTCGCCGTTCTCCATGGCGACCTGGCCGGACACGTAGAGCCAGCCATTGGCCTCGACGGCACGGGCGAACGGCAGGGGTTGCTTGCCTGCCCCGGTCTGGCCGGTGCCGTAGCGCTTGATCGTCATGTCTATTCTCCGAATGCTAGTTGAAAGTAGAGGTCTTGAGGAACTCGGCCAGCCGCTCGGTCTGCGGCTTGACGAACATCTGGCGCGGGTTGCCCTCCTCGCCGATGCGACCCTGGTTCATGAAGATGACGCGCGAAGACACTTCATAGGCAAAGCGCATCTCGTGGGTGACGAGCAGCATGCTCATGCCGTCGCGGGCGAGGTCCTTGATGACCTGCAGCACCTCGTTGACCAGCTCGGGGTCGAGCGCCGAGGTGACCTCGTCGAACAGCATCAGCTTTGGGTTCATCGCAATGGCGCGGGCAATGGCCACGCGCTGCTGCTGGCCGCCGGAGAGCTGGCCGGGGAAGCGGTCGCGACGCTCGGCCAGGCCGACGCGGTCGAGCCATTTCTCGGCAACGCCGCGCGCCTCGTCGCGGGCTATGCCCTTGACCTTGACCAGGCCCAGCATGACGTTCTGCGCCGCCGTCATGTGCGGGAACAGGTTGAACTGCTGGAAGGCCATGCCGGTCATCGCGCGCTGGCGGGCGATTTCCTTTTCCTTCTTGCGGCGGCGCGTGCCGCCGACAGTCTCGTAGCCGATCTCCTCGCCGTCGATGCGGATCGAGCCGCCCTGGAATTCTTCCAGCATGTTGATGCAACGGAGCATGGTCGTCTTGCCCGAACCGGACGAGCCGATGATGGAGATGACGTCGCCCTGGGCCATGGTGCAGTCGACGCCCTTGAGGACTTCGACCTCGCCGTAGCGCTTGTGCAGGTCGCGGATTTCGAGAAGGTTGCCGGTCATGGATGCGGCCTCACGAGGGGATCGAGGTCTTGCGTTCGACGTAACGGCCGAAGCGCTCGATGCCATAGTTGATGACGAAGTAGAGGAAGCCCGCGAAGATATAGAATTCGAGGCTCATGAAGGTGCGCGAGATCAGCTCCTGCGTCCTGAGCAGGAGCTCGGCCACGCCGATGATCGACAGAAGCGTCGAGGCCTTGACCATCTCTGCCGCCGTATTGACCCAGGCAGGCAGCACCTGGCGCAGCGCCTGCGGCCCGAGCACATAGGCGAAGGTCTGCGGGAATGTCAGGCCGATCGCCTTGGCGGCCTCGGTCTGGCCCTTGGGGATCGACTGCAGCGCGCCACGGACGATCTCGCCGACATGCGACGAGCAGAACACCGCGAGCGCCAAGACGCCAGCCTGGAACGGCCCGAGGTCGATGCCCACGGTGCCCAGCACATAGTAGCTCGCGAGAACCAGCACCAGCACGGGCGTGCCGCGGATGAAGTCGGTATAGCCGCGCACCAGCCAGCGCACGGGACCCTTCCCGTAGGTCAAAGCCAGGCCGACGCCGATGCCGAGCAAGGTGCCGACGAGGATCGCCAGCAGCGAGATAGAGACGGTGACGCCGAGGCCCTTGAGGATGGGCATGCGGGCCAGCCACAGCGTTTCGAGGAATGCGACGAGTTCCATGTCGGTCACCTCGGGATGGACATGCGCTTCTCGAGCCGGCGCAGGATTGCGGCCAGCACGGAGCAGGTGGCGACGTAGAGAAGGCTGGCGACCATCCAGGTCTCGATGACGCGGAAGGTCTCGACGTTGATCTTGCGCGCCTCAAAGGTGAGTTCCGGCACGGCGATCGCGGCGGCGAGCGAGGTGTCCTTGAACAGCGAGATCATCGTGCTCGACAGCGACGGCAGCACGTTGCGCAGCATCAGCGGAATGACGATCGAATTGCGGATCTGCGCCTGCGTCAGGCCGATGGCGAGGCCGGCTTCCCTGAGCCCGCTGGGCACGGCCAAGAGGCCGCCGCGGAAGACCTCGGCGAGATATGCGCCGGAATAGACCGACAGCGTCGCGACGAAGCTCTCGATCTTGCCGAGGCGCAGGCCCAGCTGCGGCAGGGCGAAGAAGGTGAACAGCACCAGCACCAGGATCGGCGTGTTGCGGATGATGGTGACGTAGATGCGGGCCGGATGGCGCAACAAGCCACGCTTCGACAACAGGCCGAAGGCGGTGACGAGGCCGATCGCGCAGCCGATGGCGATCGCCACGAAGGCGAGGCCGAGGCTGAGCGCGAGCCCTTCGAGCAAGAGGTCGAAGCTGCGCCAGACCGCCGAGAAGTTGAGGGTGTAACCCATGGTGCCGTCCGAGTGAGAGATGTGGCGCGGCCGAGTTCAGGCCAGGGGCCGCGCCACTTTTGGCGAGTTTACTTGTACTCGACCGGGAAGCCGATCTGCGGCGGGGCGAGCTCCTTGCCGAACCAGGTCTTGTAGGAATTGGCGTAGAAGTCGAACTCGACGCCGGTCATCGCCTCGTGCAGCGCGGTGTTGACGAAGTTCAGCCAGTCCTGGTCGCCGCGCTTGACGCCGCAGGCATAGGTCTGCGGGTTCCAGCCGTAGCCGCCGTCCTTGTAGCGGTCCGGGTTCTGCTTCATGTACCAGGCCAGCGACGACTGGTCGGTGGCGGCGGCATCGGCGCGGCCCGATTCCAGCGCCTGGTAGATCAGGTCGACGGACTCGTACTGGTCCACCTTGGCCTCCGGCAGCGCCGCGTGCACCATGGCCTCGGCATAGACGTTCTGCAGCACCGAGACGGTGACGCCCGAGCCGGCGGCCTTGAGCGCGGCATAGTCGGCATACTGGCTGTCGGCCTTGAGCATCAGGCCGACGCCCTCGCGGTAATAAGGAATGGTGAAGGCGATCTGCTGGGCGCGCTCGCCGGTCACCGTCATGAACTGGCAGGTCAGGTCGACCTTGTCGGTGGTGATGTTCGGGATGCGGGCATCCGACGACTGGTTGACGTATTCGATCTTGTCCGGGTCGCCGAAAAGCGCCTTGGCGACGATGCGGCCCATGTCGACGTCGAAGCCTTGCAGCCTGTCGTCGGCGCTCTTGAAATGCCAGGGCGCGTTCGTGCTGCCCGTGCCCATGATCAGGCGGCCGCGTGCCAGAACCTCATCGAGCTTGCTCTGCTTTTCCTGCGCGCCGGCAGGCAGTGCCGCCATCAGCGCGAGCGCGGCGACGGCCGCGGAAAGTGCGATCTTCATCTCGCCGTTCCTCCCAAAAAGAGTTCCCTAAAACAATGTCCATTATTATGGACACATGTCCTGAATAATGGATTGACGTATAAAGCGGCACGCGGCATTGTTTGTCAAGCGCTTCGCGGGCAAGGTCCGGGCGCTCGTGAATTGGAGGCAAGGCAAGGCATGTTCGACGAGATCCAGACGCCCGCGGTATTGGTGGACATCGACGTGGCGAAGCGGAACATCGAGCGCTTCCAGGCCTATGCCGACAGCCACGGCCTCAAGGTCCGCCCGCACATCAAGACGCACAAGCTCCCGGCCATCGCCGAGATGCAGCTCGACGCCGGCGCCGTCGGCATCACCTGCCAGAAGGTCTCGGAAGCCGAAGCCATGGTCGCCGGCAGCGACCGGCTCGACGACGTGCTGATCACCTACAACATCCTGGGCGAGGACAAGCTCGCCGCGCTGGTGGCGCTGTCCCGCAAGGTCAAGCTGGCCGTCGTCGCCGACAATACGATCGTCATCGACGGCCTGTCGGCCGCCTTCGCAGCAGCCGGCGCCACGCTGAACGTCTTTGTCGAATGCAACACCGGCGCCGACCGCTGCGGCGTTGGCACGCCGCAGGAAGCGGCCGAACTCGCCGCCCGCATCCATGCCGCGCCCGGCATCGCCTTCGCAGGCCTGATGACCTATCCGCCGGTCGGAGGTGTTGCCAAGGTGCAGGCCTTCATGACCGGGGCCAAGGCGCTGATCGAGGCCAAGGGCATCGCCGTTCCCACTATTACCTCGGGCGGTTCGCCCGACATGATGCTGGCCCACCTGGCCCCCGTCACGACCGAGTTCCGCCCCGGCACCTATGTCTACAACGACCGCTCGCTGGTCGCCCGCGGCGTCACTACCTGGGACGACTGTGCGCTGACCGTGCTCGCCACCGTCGTCTCGGTGCCCGCGCCCGACCGCGCCATCGTCGACGCCGGCTCGAAAACGCTGACCTCGGACCTGCTCGGGCTCATCGGCCACGGCCATGTGCTCGGCCGCCCCGACATTTCGATCGACCAATTGTCGGAGGAGCACGGCCGCCTGCGCAGCGAAGGCGACATCGGCCTCGAGGTCGGCCAGCGCCTGCGCATCGTTCCCAACCACGCCTGCGTCGTCACCAACATGGTCGACGGCGTCTATGTCCACGGCAAGGACCGGGCGCCGGAGCTGTGGCCGGTGCCGGCGCGCGGCAAGATCGTCTGAGGGTCAGCCGATCGCCTTGACCATGCGCAGCAGCGGCACGGGCGCACCGCCCCGATCATCGCTGACGAGATCGACCGCCTCATAGCCGCAAGCGCGGTAAAGCGGCACGCCGGCCATCGTCGCCATGAGTTCCGTCCGGCCGAACCCTTCGGCCCGGGCCGCCTCTTCGCACAGCGTCATGATCAGCGTGCCGACACCTCGGCGCGCGAAGCCGGGATCGGTGTACATGGCGCGGATGCGTGCCGGCTCCGTTGTCGGATCCAGCAAGTGGGCATCGCGCCCCGGCGTGTGGTCGCTGCCGTAGAGCGTGGCGCGGCGGCTCCAGCCGCCGCAGCCCGCAATGGCGTCGCCCAGCAGGATGACAAAATAGGTGCCGTCATCCACGAGTTGCGTGTCGAGCCCCATGATGGCCCGGCTCGACTCGATCTGTTCGGGATTCAGGAAAGGCTTCTGCAGTTCGGCTATCGCCGCATCCATGATCCCTTTCAGGACCGGCAGGTCGGCATGCGTCGCCAACCGATGCGTCAAGACGGGCTCCGTCATGGAAACCTCCCCAGCCGCGCACGGAAGGGCCGGGCGCCGGCAAGCCGCCATAATACGCCTGTTTGCGCAGCGGATTAACCGTCGCCATCCGAATCAGCGAACGACCAGCACCGGTACCTTGCTATGGGTCAGCACTTCCACCGTCTGGCTGCCCAGGATCAGGCGGCCGAGGCCGCGGCGGCCATGCGAGGCCATGACGATGAGATCGCAGCCCCTCTCCTGGGCGACCTGGTTGATGGCTTCCGCCGCCCACATCTCCTCGACGTGCAGCGTCTCGGCGTCGACGCCGAGCTTGTCGGCGTCCGCCTTGGCCGCCTTCAGCACCTTGGCGCCATATTCCTCGCCGGCCTTCTGGTAGGAGACGATGTCCTCGGCGGTCGCCACCGGACCGTACATGCCGGCCGAGGCGAAGATCGGCGCCGGTTCGGTGACGTTCAGGATCGCGACCTTGCTGTCGAGCCCCTTGGCCAGCTTCAGCCCGTGATCGAGCCCCTTCTGCGCCAGTTCCGAGCCGTCGGTGGCTATGAGGATGTGGGTGTACATGGGCTGTCTCCTTGCCGCAGCGGATTTCGGCGCCAGCCTCGCCCGGCAGCCGGCGCCCGGTCAAGGTCAGCCGCGCGGCTGCGGGGACACGTCGCACGCGCGGCGGATTGGTCAGTTCTGGCAGATTTTGGCCGGCAGCCCCTCGGGAGACCTGCTTGCCTCGTCCCCAACGGAAAAGACGGCGCACTCCAGCGTGTTCGCCATCTTCTCGCCGTCGATCTCGAAGGCCATGGCGCTGTCGCCGTCGCGGAAGACCTGGTGGCTCAGGACCCATTCCAGCTGCGCCCTGACGATCGCCGGGTCGAGCCCGGGAGAGCGCTTGAGCACGGCGCGCACGCCGAGCTCGGGGGCCTTCAGGCAGTCGCGCCACGCCTGCCGCGTTATCGACCGCAGCTTGCCGGCCAGTGCGGGGTCGCGGTCCAGCACCGAATCGAGCGCGACCAGGGCGCTGGAATAGATGTCCAGTCCGTGGTCGGCGAAGTAGAGGAACTGCAATCCGCTGCTGTCGTGGCCGCGCATCTGCATGGCGAATTTCAGCGTCGCGTCGAAGCAGGTCGCGGCGAGCACGGCCCGCGTGGCGACCAGCCTGTCGCGCTCCTCCGGCTGCACGCCGAGATAGGTGTAGTCATCGGTCGCATGGCCGTTCTTGGCGAGCAGCAGCGGCAACAGCCGCGCCGAGGTGTCGCCGTTCGGCCCGCACAGGGTACTGCCCGACACGTCGGAGAGGGTGATGGGCCTGCCGTCCGCGATATAGCCCAGGCAGCATGGCGAATGTTCGTAGACCGGCAGCAGGCAGGTGATTTCCTGCTCGCCGCTGCGCAGGGCGCGCTCGAACACCGAGGATACGTCGCCGAAACCGATGTCGGCGGCGCCTTCGGCGAGGGCGCGTGTGACCTGCGAAGAGCTGAACCCCTCGACGAAGCTGCAGGCGAGCCCGAGGTCGGCGAAATAGCCTGCGTCCGCAGCGTGCAGGAACGGCGAGTTCTGTCCCTGGTAGAGGTGATTGAGTTTGAAGCGCAGGTCCATTTTCACAAGATTCCCGGACTTTGGAAAATGCCGCTCTTGAGAAACAGATTCTCCAGAAAGTATCCTATCGGTGGAGGCTACCGTCCTTGGTAGCCTCCCGGGTTTGCGATATAACCACCCCAACCGGTTTTCAAGCTGGCCACCAAAGGAGAGATCATGGGATTCGTGCGGACGGCGCTGCTGGCCATCATTGCGGCTTTCGGCATTAGCGCGGCGGGCGCGCAGGACTTCAAGGCCGGCCTCGTCAACGCCGACACGATAACGGTCGGCACCTCGGGATCGGCCCCGCCCTTCAGCATGACGAGCGCCACCGGCGAGCTCGAGGGCTTCGACATCGACGTCGTCAACCTGATCGCCAAGCAGCTCGGCGTCACCGCCAAGTTCGAGAAGCTCGACTTCGCCGGGCTTTTGCCAGGCCTCACTGCAGGCCGCTTCGACCTCATCGCCTCGGGCGTGACCCGCACGCCGGAACGCCTGGCCTCGAAGGACTTCTTCCTGCTCTCGCCCTACATCGTCAACGGCGTCGCCGTCACCCGCCGCGAAGCCGACAGCGCCATCACCGGCTGGAAGGACGTCTGCGGCAAGACCATGGGCGCGGTGCGCGGCGGCACCTTCCAGAAGGTCGCCAAGGAAAAGCTGCCGGCCGGCTGCGTCACCGAAAGCCGCGAATATCCCGGCGCGACGGAGCTGTTCCTCGATCTCGAAAACCGCCGCATCGACTTCGCCGCCCACGACTTCCTGGGGCCGAAATATCTCGCCAAATCGGGCAAGCTGACCGGCGCAGTCACCCTCGACGACCTGCTCTCGACCATCACCCAGAGCGTCGCCGTCAACAACAAGAACAAGCCGCTGGCCGACGCCATCGACGCCCAGTTCGAGACCTGGCGCAAGGACGGCACCCTGCAGGGCCTCGCCGACAAGTGGTTCGGCGCTTCGATCGACTGGTCGAAGGCGCAGTAGCCAGCCTTCCGGGAGGGGCGGCCGGACATGGAAATAGCGATTGCCTGGCTGCCGCGGTTGCTCACCGCGGCAGTGCTCACGATTGCGCTGTCGGCAGTGGTCTTCACATTGTCGGCAGCGTTCGGCCTGCTGCTGTCGCTCGTCCACTACGGCCGCGAGAAATCCTGGCTCCGGCGCGGCATCGAGGCGTTCAGCGCCTTCTTCCGCTCGGTGCCGGAGCTGGTGGTGCTGTTCCTGTTCTTTTTCGGCGGGCCGCAGATCGGCGTCGACTTCGGCCCTATCGGCTCGACCATCATCGCCTTTGCACTGGTCGGCATCGCCTTCGACTACCAGGTGTTCAAGGGCGCGCTGAAGGCCATCCCGTTCGGGCAGTTCGAGGCCGGCCTTTCGCTCGGCCTGCCCAAGAAAATCGTGTTCCTGCGCGTGCTGGTCCCGCAGATCCTGCCTTTGGCGCGCAAGGGCTGGATCACCTACGCCATCGGCACGGTCAAGCGCATGTCCATAGCCTCGGCGGTCTCGGTCAGCGAGATCCTCTACGTCACCAAGCAGGGCATCGCCGCCACCAACGCACCGTTCACCTTCCTGACGCTCGCAGTCGGCCTCTATATCCTGATCGTCACGCCGCTGCTCGTCTTCAACGAGCGCAAGCCGAAACAGGCGGTGGCGCGATGAACGTGCTGCTCGACCCGACCTACCAGCGCATGCTGCTCGACGGACTCGTGATGACGCTCGTCATCTCGGTGGTCGTCATCATCGTCTCGAACGTCATGGCACTGCCGCTCGCCATCTACATGCAGCGGCCCAATGGCGTGTTTCGGCGCGTCATCGTCGGCTACAGCTTCTTTGCCCGCGCGGCCCCCGTGCTGGCGCTGCTGTTTGCGCTCTATTACGGCCTGCCACGCCTCGGCATCTATCTCGAGCCGGTGCCGTCGGCGCTGATCGGCCTGATCTTCGCCTCGACCGCCTACAATCTCGAATTCCTGCGCTCGGGCTTCGAGAGCATCCCCGCCGGCCAGCTCGACGCGGCCAAGGCGCTCGGGCTCGGGCCGTTCGCGACCTACTGGAAGGTGATGATCCCGCAAGCCTACAGGCTCGCGGCACCGTCGCTGTTCTCCAACGCCATCCAGATGGTCAAGGGCAGCTCGCTTGCCAGCCTCGTCGCCATCGACGAGCTGACGGCGGCCTCGACCGTCATCATCTCCGAGACCTACAAGGCGATCGAGGTGCTGCTCGTCGTGTCGGTGTTCTACCTGCTGATCGCGGCCGTCATCATCGGCCTGCAATACGCCTACGAATCCCGCCAGGCCTTCGGACGCCGCTAAGCGGCGCATCGACTGGCGCAATTCCGGACGGAAAACCGCTTCACGGTTTTCCTAAGATTGCTGGTCAGCCCCTGTAGACCAGCCCCTCGGGATCGATCTCCGGCTTGCGGCCCGCCACCAGGTCGGCCAGGAACCTGCCCGAGCCGCAGGCCATGGTCCAGCCGACATGGCCGTGGCCGGTGTCGAGATAGAGGCCCTTGTAGCGGGCCGGGCCGATCACCGGCACCGAGCCCGGCATCATCGGCCTGAGCCCGGCCCAGACCTCGGCCTTGGCCGGATCGAAGGCACCGGGGAACAGCTCCTTGCCGGTCTCGAACAGGCGGGTGAAGTCGGACGGCTTGTGGCTGCGGTCGAAACCGGTGAACTCCGCCGTCGAAGCCAACCTGAGGCGATCGCCGAGGCGCGAATAGGCGACCAGCCGGTCCTCGTCGACGCCGCCCATGGTCGGTCCCTTCGACGGATCGTCCATGGTCACGGTCGCGGTATAGCCCTTCACCGGATAGACCGGCAGGTCGATGCCGTTGCGCCGGCCGATGAGCCCGCTCTCCGGCCCCATGGCGATGACCACGGCATCGGCGTTCAGCCGGCCGGCGGAGGCCTTCACGCCGACGACGCGGTCGCCCTCGACGATCAGGTCCTCGACCGTCGTGTCGAACATGAACTTCGCGCCCAGCTTCTGCTCGGCATGGGCGGCTAGCGCCTCGACGAACATGCGGGAATCGCCGGTCTGGTCCATTGGCGAGAAGACGGCGCCGGCAATGCCGTCCCTGGCGGCGGCAAGCCCCGGCTCGAGCTCGGCCATGCGGTTGCGGTCGACGACCTCGATGTCGAGGCCATGCTCGGCAAGGAAGCCGTACATCGCAGCGCCATGCTCCAGGCTCTGCTGCGAGCGGAAGAAATACATGATGCCGCGGGCGCGCTGGTCGTAGCCGATGCCGGTCTCGGAGGTGATCTCGTTGATGCAGAGGCGCGAATAGAGCGCCAGCCTGAGCTTCGCCCTGGTGTTCTCGCGCACCCGGGCATTGGTGCACTGGAGCAGGAAGCGGAAGCTCCAGGCGTAGAAATAAGGATCGAGCCCGAGCCGTACCTTGATGCCGAGGTCCGGCGTGTAGAGCGACTTGATGAAGGTCTTGAGCGCCGCCGGCGAGGCCCAGGCGGTGGCGTCCCCGGGCGACACCAGGCCGGCATTCGAATAGCTCGTCCCCCGCGCGGCCTGCGCGTGGCGTTCGACGACCGTCACCTCGTGACCGTCGCGGGCCAGGTAATAGGCGGCCGCCGTTCCGACCACGCCCGCGCCGAGAACCAGGATCTTCATTCCGTACCTTGATTGACACCGGGCTCTGAGCGGGAACCCATGACCGCCGGGAACTCAGTTCCGCGGGTGCACGACTAGCGCTTCCTCCCCCGAATTTCGAGGGAGGAAGGGCAAGATTCCACTAAGCCAGCGCCAAGCGGCCGGCGTCAGGCCGAGTTCTTGCGGCTCAGCAGGCTTTCCCAGTTGAGCGCGTCGCGCACGATGCCGTCGAGATCGTCACGGGTAGGCGTCCAGCCGAGCTCCTTGCGCGCAAGGTCGGCGTTCGCCACCACCGAGGCGGCATCGCCGGCACGGCGGGGACCGGTCTCGACGGCGAAGTCCGCGCCGTGCACGCGCCGTACGCTGTCGATCACCTCGAGCACCGAATAGCCGTGGCCGTAGCCGCAATTGGCGACGAGGTTCCCTTCACCCGCGCGCAACCGCTGCAGCGCAAGCCGATGCGCCGCGGCCAGGTCGGAGACGTGGATGTAGTCGCGCACGCAGGTGCCGTCGGGCGTCGCATAGTCGGTGCCGAAGACCTGCATCGACGCCCGCTTGCCGAGCGCGGTCTCGGAAGCCACCTTGATCAGGTGCGTTGCGCCCTTGGTCGACTGGCCCGTGCGTCCCTTGGGATCGGCGCCGGCGACGTTGAAATAGCGCAGCGCCGTGTAGCGCAGCGGATGCGCGGCGGCCGCGTCGCGCAGCATCCATTCGCTCATCAGCTTGGACAGGCCATAGGGCGACTCGGGCGCGAGCCGGGCGTCCTCGCTCACCGGCTCTACTCCGGCCGCGCCATACACGGCAGCGGTGGACGAGAAGATGAAGTGCTTCACGCCGCAGCTGACCGCCGTCTCGATCAGGCTGCGGGTCTTGCAGGTGTTGTTGTCGTAGTAGCCGAGCGGGTCGGCGACCGATTCCGGCACCACGATGGACCCGGCGAAATGGATGATCGCGTCGACGCCGTTCTCCCCGATCAGCTTGCCGACGAGTTCGCTGTCGGCGACATCGCCCCTGACGAGCTTGGCCTCCGGCGCCACCGCCCAGTCGAAGCCGGTCGAGAGCCGGTCCAGCACGACGACCTGTTCGCCGGCGTCGAGCAGTTCCCAGACCATATGGCTGCCGATATAGCCCGCGCCGCCCGTCACCAAAACCGCCATCTATGCCTCCATATGCCGACTCGTGGGCCTCCTCTGTAGCGCGAAAGGTCCGTCGAATACGAGGCATGCCCGAACACAATCGATGAACGCAGGCAATGCGCGCCGCATCGCTGCGGCGCGCTTGATCTGCATCAACGACGCCGCCGCCGGCGGATGGTCTTTGACAAGCGTCGAGGGCGTGGCATTTTGACCGGTGTCGGTCGATGGACGCCGAACCGGCCGTTGATTATGCTCACGGCGAAAAATTGGGACGTCGAGATGAACTACCAGCGGTTTTTCGAAGAAGCGATCGACCAGATCCACGCCGAGCGCCGTTACCGTGTATTCGCCGATCTGGAGCGCATCGTCGGAAAATTCCCGCGCGCCATATGGCGGTCCAACGGCAAGGCCCAGGAGATCACCGTCTGGTGCTCCAACGATTACCTCGGCATGGGCCAGCACCCCGACGTTGTATCGGCCATGCAGCACGCGGCCGGCAACATGGGCACCGGTGCCGGCGGCACCCGCAACATCTCCGGCAACAACCACCCGCTGGTCGAGCTCGAACTCGAGCTCGCCGACCTGCACGGCAAGGAAGCCGGCCTCGTCTTCACTTCGGGCTTCGTCTCCAACGAGGCGGCGATCTCGACCATCGGCCGGCTGCTGCCGAACTGCCTCATCCTGTCGGACGAACTCAACCACGCCTCGATGATCGAGGGCGTGCGCCGCTCCGGCGCCGAGAAGAAGATCTTCCGCCACAACGACGTCGCCCATCTCGAAAGCCTCTTGCAGACGGCCGGCCGCGAGCGGGCCAAGCTGATCGTGTTCGAGAGCGTATATTCGATGGACGGCGACATCGCGCCGATCGAGGCCATCGCCGACCTCGCCGAGAAGTACAATGCCATGACCTATATCGACGAGGTCCATGCGGTCGGCATGTACGGCCCGCGCGGCGGCGGCATCACCGAGCGCGAGGGCCTGGCGCATCGCATCGACATCATCGAGGGCACGCTCGCCAAGGCGTTCGGCACGCTCGGTGGCTACATCACCGGCACCCGCTCCGTGATCGACGCCGTGCGCTCCTACGCGCCGGGCTTCATCTTCACCACGGCGCTGCCGCCGGCGATCGCCGCCGCGACCACCGCATCGATCCGGCATCTCAAGAATTCGCAGGCCGAGCGCGACGCCCAGCAGCGCCAGGCGACACGCGCCAAGCACGTGCTGGCCGAAGCAGGCCTGCCGGTGATGGAATCGGCCACCCACATCGTGCCGATCCTGGTCGGCGACCCCGAGCTCTGCAAGATGGCCACCGACCGCCTGCTCGGCGTGCACGGCATCTATATCCAGCCGATCAACTATCCGACCGTGCCGCGCGGCACAGAGCGCCTGCGCATCACGCCGACGCCGTTCCACGACGACGGCCTGATCGAGACGCTGAAGGATGCCTTGATCGAGACCTGGAACGCGCTCGGCATACCCTATCGCACCGAGGGCCACACCGAGGTCGCCAAGAGCGAGCGCATCGTGCCGCTGCTGGTGCCCAAATCCGGCGGCTGACCGACAGTTAGCCGAACCCAACAAAAAAGGCCCGGAGCGGTTTCGCTTCCGGGCCTTTTTCGTCAGAGGTCCCTGATCCACTTCGCCAGGCGGTGCGCCGCCTCCTCGACCTGGTCGAGGCGGCGGTGGAAGCAAAGCCTGAGGAAGCCCTCGCCGCCTGCACAGAATGCCGTGCCCGGCGCCAGGCCGACCAATGCCTTGTCGACGATGTCGAAGGCGGCCCGCTCGGCGTCCTTCATGCCGTCCACCGCGAAGAACAGGTAGAACGCGCCCGGCGGCACGCTGAACCGCACCCTGCCCGTCTCGCCCAGAACCCGGCAGACGATGTCGCGCGCCTTTCTTGCCCGCGTCACCTGCTCGGCGATGAAGCCGTCGCCCTCGTCGAGGGCGGCGATCGCGCCGCGCTGCAGGAACTGCGCGACGCCCGACGTCGAATACTGCACCAGGTTCTCGAACATGCGGCTGAGCGAAGGATGCGTCTTCAGCCAACCGACGCGCCAGCCGGTCATCGCCCAGTTCTTCGAGAAGGTGTTGACGAACAGGATCTTGTCCTCGGGCTCCATGATGTCCATGAAGGACGCCGCCCGGCCGCCGCCATAATAGAACAGTGCGTAGATCTCGTCCGCGACGATCCAGAGGCCGTGCTTGCGGGCGAGGTCGAGGATCGCCTGCAGGGTCTCGCGGTCGGCGGTCCAGCCCGTCGGGTTGGACGGCGAATTGACGAAAATGACCTTCGTGCGCGGGGTGATCGCAGCCGCGATCTTCTCCACGTCGCAGGACCAGCCGTTGTCGGTCATGTCGAGCAGCACCGGCACGGGCCTCGCGCCGGCAATCCCCGCCGCACCGGCGAAATTCGGCCAGGCCGGGGCGAGATAGATCGCCTCGTCGCCGGTGCCGGACGTCGCCTGCAGCGCCATGGTGATCGCCTGCATGCCGCCGATGGTGACGATGAATTCGTCTGCGCCGAAATCCCTGCCGAAATGGCGCGTGTGGTAGCGCGCAATCGCCTGGCGCAGCTCCGGAATGCCGGCCTGCCAGGTGTAGAAGGTTTCGCCGTTGGCGAGCCCGCGGCTGGCGGCATCGCTGATGAAGGCCGGCGTCGGCATGTCGCTCTCGCCGGCCCAGAGCGGGATCAGGCCGGCACGGTCGCGGCCGTAATTGGCCACCGCCTCGATGCCGCTCACCGGCGCGAGACGGGCTTCGGGGCGAACCATATCGATGAGGCTCATGATCATCCCAGGCTAGGAGTTGCTGCTAGCACCAACTCCTAGCGCGCCGCTGGCAACGAAAAAACCCCCGGTGGACCAGCCACGCGGGGGTTTTCGGCATGCCAGCGAAAGACGTTACTTCTTGGCCAGCAGATCGCGGATCTCGGTGAGCAGCACCACGTCGGCAGGCGGCGGTGCGGCCGGTTCGGCTGCCTTTTCCTTTTCCAGCCTCTTGCGCATCGTGTTCACCGCCTTGACCATCAGGAAGATGATCCAGGCCAGGATCAGGAAGTTGATGACGACGGTGAAGAAGTTGCCGTAGGCGAATACCGCGCCCTGCTTCTTCGCCTCTTCCAAGGTCACCGCCGTGACCGACGACGACAGCGGCAGGAAGTAGTTGGAGAAGTCGAAGCCGCCGAAGACGGCACCAACGACCGGCATGATGATGTCGCCAACCAGCGACGACACTATCAATCCGAAGGCGCCGCCGATGATCACGCCGACGGCCAAGTCCATCACGTTGCCCTTGGAGATGAACTCCTGGAATTCCTTTAGCATAGAACCCTCCTTGTGCGATCTGCAGAAAGGCGAATCGTCCCCCGCCATCCGTCGCCGAGCGCCGCCACCATAGCAAAAACCTCCGCGTGCAAAACCCGTCAATGCAACGACAGCGTACAAGCCGGACCAGACCCTGCGGAAAGCCTCTAGGCGACAAGGATAATGGACTTGGCTTGCAAGCTGTGATTGCCTCCGGCGGAAGGGCCCGGGAAGCGGCCCGGATCCGGAGAAGGCGCTCGACGTGCAAGGCCTGGCTATCGTCTTCATCGCCATCGCCTATGTGTCGCTGCTGTTCGCCATTGCGAGCATCGGCGACCGCCGTGCCGCCGGCTGGGCGCCCGGCCGGCCACGGCCGTTCATCTATGCGCTGAGCCTTGCCATCTACTGCACCTCCTGGACGTTCTTCGGCTCGGTGGGTCTCGCCTCGGAACGCGGACTCGAATTCCTCGCCATCTATATCGGCCCGGTGCTGGTATTCATGTTCGGCTTCCCGCTGCTCAGCCGCGTCATCAAGCTCGCCAAGGCCGAAAAAATCACTTCCATCGCCGATTTCCTCGGCGCCCGCTACGGCAAGAGCTTCACCGTCGCCTCCATCGCCACGCTGATCGCCACCGTGGGCGCGGTGCCCTATATCGCCCTCCAGCTCAAGGCGATCTCGGGGTCGGTCAGCCTGATGGTCGAGCACTACACCGGCTCGCCGCCGTCCTTCGATCCGTTCGTCAGCGACATCTCGCTGGTCGTGGCTCTGCTGCTCGCGCTGTTCGCGGTTTTGTTCGGCACCCGCCATGCCGACGCCACCGAGCATCAGAACGGGCTGGTGCTTGCGGTCGCGGTCGAGTCCATCGTCAAGCTCGTGGCGTTCCTGGCCGTCGGCCTGTTCGTCACCTTCGGCCTGTTCGGAGGCCCCGGCGACATGTTCAAGAGTTTCGCCGCCAATACCCAGGCGACAGACGCCATGGGCTACGGCACGTCGCTCGGCACCTGGCTGGTCGTCACGGTCATGAGCGGCTTCGCCATCGTCATGCTGCCGCGCCAGTTCTACGTGATGATCGTCGAGAACCGCAGCGACAGCGAGCTGCGCACGGCGGCTTGGGTTTTTCCGGCCTACCTGGTCGCCATCAACCTGTTCGTTCTGCCGATCGCCTTTGCCGGCCTCGCCATCGTCGGCGGTGGCACCACGGGCGACCTCTACGTGCTGTCGCTGCCCTTGTTCGAAGGCTACGACTTCCTGGCGATGGTCGCCTTCATCGGCGGCCTGTCCGCCGCCACCGCCATGGTCATCGTCGAGAGCGTGGCGCTGTCGATCATGATCTCCAACGACCTGGTGATCCCGATCTTCGTGCGCCGCCTGATCAACACAAAGTCCGGCAATACCGAGGACTGGTCGGCGATCATCCTCAACATCCGCCGCGCCTCGATCTTCATCATCCTGTTCGTCGCCTTCCTCTACTACCGCGAAAGCACCAACAGTACGCGGCTCTCCTCGATCGGCCTGATGTCGTTCGCGGCCATCGCCCAGTTCGCGCCGGCCCTCATCGGCGGCCTGATCTGGCGGCGCGCCAATGCCCGCGGCGCGGCCCTCGGCATGACTGCCGGCATCGCCACCTGGTTTTACACCCTGCTCTTGCCTTCGCTCGCCTCGCCCGGCGCCTCGATCATCTCCGACGGCCTGTTCGGCATCGAGGCGCTTCGCCCGCAGTCGCTCTTCGGCACCGTGGCCGAGCCGCTCAACCATGGCGTCCTCTGGAGCCTCGCCGTCAATACGCTGTTCTTCGTGCTCGGTTCGCTGTCGCGCGCATCCGTGCCGCTCGAACGCATCCAGGCGTCGATCTTCGTGCCGCGCGACACGAGCCCGATGCCGAGCCTGCGCCGCTTCCGCACGGCGATCACCGTCAACGACCTCAAGGACACGATCGCCCGCTACCTCGGCGTCGAGCGCACCGAACGCTCGTTCCAGACCTTCCAGAACGAGAGCGGCAGCAAGCTCGTCGGCAACGAGCAGGCGGGCATGGACGTCATCCGCTTCTCCGAGCAGCTGCTCGCCAGCGCGGTCGGCTCATCGTCGGCCCGGCTGATCCTGTCACTCCTGTTCAAGCGCGGCGACAACTCCGCCAAGGACACGTTCCGCCTGCTCGACGACGCCACCGAGGCGCTGCAGCACAATCGCGACCTGCTGCAGATCGCGCTCGACCAGATGGAACAGGGCATCACCGTCTTCGACCAGGACTTCAGGCTGATCTGCTGGAACCGGCAATACCGGTCGCTGTTCGACCTGCCGGACGACATGGGCCAGGTCGGCGTCTCGATCGACCGCATCCTCGGCTACCTCGTGGCGCGCGGCGACATTGCGCAGGCCTCGCGCCTGACCGCGCTCAACCGCCTTACCGGCTTCGGCGGACCATGGCAGATCGAACTCAAGACGAGTGGCCGCATCATCGAGATGCGCTCCAACCCGATGCCCGACGGCGGCATCGTGGCGACCTACACCGACATCTCGGCGCGCGTCGCCGCCGACCTCGCGCTCAAGCGCGCCAACGAGTCGCTCGAGCAGCGGGTGAAGAGCCGCACCGCCGAACTCACCCGCGTCAACGAGGAGCTGGCGCAGGCGCAGATGCTCGCCGAGGAGGCCAATCTCGGCAAGACGCGCTTCCTTGCCGCCGCCGGCCACGACATCCTGCAGCCGTTGAACGCCGCTCGCCTCTACTGCTCGTCGCTGATCGAGAAGGCCGGCAAGGGGACGACCGGCCAGGCGGCGCGCAACATCGAATCCTCGCTCGAATCCGTCGAGACGATCCTGGGTGCGGTGCTCGACATTTCGCGCCTCGACGCGGGTGCGATGAAGCCGGCCGAGTCCGCCTTCCGCCTCGACGGCCTGCTGCGCCAGATCGGCACCGACTTCCAGCCCATGGCGCGCGCCAAGGACCTCGACCTCGTCATCGTGCCGTCGCGGCTCGCGGTCGAGACCGACCGCAACCTCCTGCGCCGGCTGATCCAGAACCTGGTCTCAAACGCCATCAAATACACACGCTCGGGACGCATCCTCGTCGGCGTCAGGCGGCGGGGCGAGCTCGCCGAGATCCAGGTCATCGACACGGGCATCGGCATCGCCGCCGACAAGCTCGGCACCGTCTTCAACGAGTTCACCCGCCTCGACGACGGCGTGCGCGAAGCGCAGGGGCTGGGTCTCGGCCTATCGATCGTCGACCGCATCGCGCGCGTGCTGAAGCTCGAGATCCGCATCCATTCGCTCAAGAACAAGGGCACGCGCTTCTCGGTCATCCTTCCGGTCACCATCGCCGAGGCTCTGCCGGCCGCCTCGGCCGCGCGGCCGCGCGTGCAGGCGGGTGCGGTGCTCGACGGCCTCCGGGTGATCTGCATCGACAACGACGCCCGCATCCTCGAAGGCATGCGCCTGCTGCTCGAAGGCTGGGGCTGCGCGGTGCGCACCTATTCGGGCACGGCCGAGTTCGCTGCAGCCGCCACGGACGGCCCTGCGCCGGAGGTCATCCTCGCCGACTACCATCTCGACGGCGAGAACGGCCTCGACGTCATCCAGGCCCTGCGCGCCAGCTTCGGCGAAACCACCCCCGCCGTGCTCATCACCGCCGACCGCTCGAACGAGGTGCGCGCGGCCGCCGACGCGATCGACGTCGTCGTGCTCAACAAGCCGCTGAAACCGGCCGTGCTCAGGACGCTGATGAACCGCATGCGGCGGATGGCCCACGCCGCGGAATAGGCTCAGGAGGCGATGCGCGGCTCGCTGCCGATCTTGGAGAGCAGGATCACCGCCTGGGTGCGGCTGTCGACGCCGAGCTTCTGCAGGATGGCCGAGACATGCGCCTTGATGGTCGCCTCCGACACGCCGAGCTCGTAGGCGATCTGCTTGTTCAACAGCCCTTCGGCCAGCATGCCGAGCACGCGCGTCTGCTGCGGCGTCAGCGATTGCAGGCGCTTGATGAGATCGGAAATCTCGGGGTCGCGCTCGACGCCCAGGTCGATGTCGCTCGGCGCGATGATTTCGCCCGACAGCACCGTCTCGATCGCCTCGCGGATCTCGTCCATGCTCGCCGACTTCGAGATGAAACCCGAAGCGCCGAGCTCCAGCGCGCGGCGGATGGTTTCCGGATCGTCGGTGGCCGAAACGATGACGACCGGAACCGTGGCATGGACGCCGCGCAGCGAGATCAGCCCCGACAGGCCGCTCGCGCCCGGCATCGAAAGGTCGAGCAGCACGATGTCCAGGTCGTCATTGGCGGCGACGATCGCCTTGACGCTTTCGAAATCGCCGGCCTCGAGCACGCTCGACACGTCGGCCAATCCGGCAATGGCCTGCTTGAGCGCGCCCCGAAACAGCGGATGATCGTCTGCGATGACGAACTTGTGGCCTGCCGACAATTGTCCCTCCCGAGATCCCGGCCATCTGCGCGCCATGGACCGTCGGGCGCGATTATGCGGCCCGGTGGCGTCTTTTCAAGCAGTTAAACGGAAGTCGGGCCTCCAGAATGCGCTTCATGCGCAACTTTCGGGCATCGGCGGGCGGTCGGCGGTTCAAGTCCGGTCGGGCGCCGGCGCCGGCTTGCCTGTCTTTTCGTTCTCGAAGTCCTTCACGATGCCCAGGAAGCTGCGGAAGAAGCGCTCCATGTAGCCCATCGTCTTCTCGAACTCCTCCTCGCTCGGCAGGGTCGATTCGAATTTCTGGGCCAGCGAGCCCTCGAGCTTGACGACACGCTGGTCGAGATCCTTCAGCTCGGTCTGCAGCCGGTCGATCTCGTCCTGCAGTGCCGAGCGCTCGTCGGCGGCCAGCTTGCAGACGAGTTGGCCGTCGCGGTCCTCGCAGATCGACATCTCGCCGGTCTGCGTGTCCATGCGCACGTAGCCCTTCTCCGTCTTCTCCATCTGGTAGCGCTGGACCTCGGCTGCCGAGGCGTTCCCCATGCCCAGGCCGGCCAGCAGCGGAACGAGCAGGATTGCACTCTGGCGCATGGCATTCTCCATTTTCGACCCGGGGCCATTGTCGCGCCCCAATAGGCCCAAATTACGGTGGGGCGAGGCTTGCCGCCCTTCCACGCATGATGCTTTCAGCCTATAGCGCCCGTATGACGAAGACCATCTACAAGATCTGCCCCGAGCCGCTGTGGCGCGACGCCGAGCGCAAGGGGGTTTTCGAGGGCGCCACGGTCGATCTGGCCGACGGCTTCATCCATTTCTCGACCGCCGGACAGGTCAGGGAAACGGCGGCAAGGCACTTCGCCGGCCAGGCCGGCCTGCTCCTGGTCGCCATCGACGCCGATAGCCTCGGCGCGGCCTTGAAATACGAGGTCTCGCGTGGCGGCGCCCTGTTCCCGCATCTCTACGCCCCGCTCCAGACGGCAGCCGCCGTCTGGGCCCGGCCGCTGCCGCTCGAGGCAGACGGCAGCCACGACTTTCCGGAGCTCGAACGGGAATGAACGCACTCGACCGGCTTGGACGCCACCTGCTCTTCGGCTTCGATCCGGAGGCCGCGCACGGGCTGTCGATCAAGGCGCTGCGTTGCGGCCTGCCGGTCGGCGGGCGCGCGCCGCTGGATGCCCGGCTCAGGGTCAGGGTCGCCGGCCTCGACTTCCCCAACCCGCTCGGCATGGCCGCCGGCTACGACAAGAACGCCGAGGTGCCCGATGCGCTGCTCGGCCTCGGCTTCGGCTTCGCCGAGGTGGGCACGGTGACGCCGCTGCCGCAGGCCGGAAACCCCAGGCCGCGCATCTTCCGCCTCGTCGAGGACGACGCCGTCATCAACCGGCTCGGCTTCAACAACGAGGGCCACGACGCCGCCGAGCGGCGGCTTGCGGCGCGCGCCGGACGCCCAGGCATCGTCGGCGTCAACATCGGCGCCAACAAGGACAGCGCCGACCGGATCGCCGACTACGTCATCGGCGTGAAGCGCTTTGCCCGCCACGCCTCCTATCTGACGGTCAACATCTCGTCCCCCAACACGCCCGGCCTGCGCAACATGCAGGCGCGGGAGCAGCTGGCCGAGCTATTGGCCAGCGTCATGATCGCCCGCGCCGAGACCGGCCAGGCGGTGCCGATCTTCCTCAAGATCGCGCCCGACCTGCACGAGGCCGAGCTTGAGGACATCGCCGCCGAGGTGACCGAAAAGGCCATCGACGGCATCATCGTCTCAAACACCACCATCACGCGGCCGCCGCTGCGCAGCCCGGTCCATACCGGCGAAACCGGCGGCCTCTCCGGCAAGCCGGTGTTTGCTCGCTCCACCGCGGTGCTCGCCCGCATGCGCAAGCTGGTCGGCCCCGAGCGCGCGATCATCGGCGTCGGCGGGGTGGATTCCACCGACACCGCGCTCGAGAAGATCCGCGCCGGCGCCGACCTCGTGCAACTCTATACCGGCATGGTCTATGCCGGGCCGTCGCTGCCGGCGCGCATCGTCCGCGGCATGTCCGACTTTGCCCGGCGCGAGGGCCTCAAGAGCATCGCCGAACTGCGCGACAGCAAGCTCGATCAGTGGGCCGCGGCACCGCTGTGAAAGGCCGTGCGCGCCCGCGGCCGCAGCAATGCGAGCAGCGACAGGCCGCGCGCGATCAGGAACAGATGCAGCGAAGCCCATAGGCCGGCATTGCCGAAGACGGCCGGTAGCGTCGCCAGCGCGGTCACGAACACCAGCAGCGACAGCAGCATCATGTTGCGCATGTCGCGCGACCAGGCGGCCCCTATGAAGACGCCGTCCATCTGGAAGGCGAGGACGCCGCTCAGGGCGGTGAAGGCCGCCCAGGGCAGGAACGCCATCGCCACGGCACGCACATCCTCCGCCGTCGAGATCATCGCGACGAAGCTGCCGCCGAAGGCGAGCAGGACGAGCGCCATGACACCGGCCATCGCGAAGCCCCAGACCGAGCAGAGGCGGACGGCCTTGCGGAAGGCCGGCTCGTAGCGGGCGCCGATCGCCCGTCCGGCAAGCTGCTCGGCCGCGGTGGCGAAGCCGTCGAGGAAGAAACTCGCGACGAGGAAGAAGTTCATCAGCACGGCGTTGGCCGCGAGCGTCGCGGTGCCGAACTGCACGCCCTGGCGGGTGAACAGCGCAAAGGCCGCGAGCAGCGCAAAAGAGCGGATCATGATGTCGCGGTTGAGCCCGAACAGCCGGCGGAACGCCTTGCCGTCGAAGATGCGGGCGCGCGCCAGCGGCGGCTGCCGGCCGAACCGCCGCATGAGCACGGCGAGCCCGAGAACAGAGCCTGCCACCTCGCCGCCCACCGCCGCCCAGGCCACGCCCTCGACGCCCCAGCCCAGCTCCAGCCCGAGGAGGATGGACAGCACGATGTTGACGCCGTTGAGCGTAGCCTGCAGCAACAGGCCAAAACCGCCCTCGCCGCGGCCGAGCACATAGCCGAGCACGGCGTAGTTGACGAGCGCGAACGGCGCCCCCAGCATGCGGATGCGGACATAGGCGTCGAGCGTCTGGCTGACGCGCGGCTCGGCCGACATGAACCATTGCCCGGCGAGCGACGTCAGCGGCGCCGCAAGCATCAAAAGCATGCCGGCGACCACGGCGATCACCGTCGCCCGCCAGAACACGGCCTGCTGCTCGGCATCGTCGTCGCGGCCGACGGCCTGGGCCACCAGGGCCGTGGTACCGGCGCGCAGGAAATTGAAGCTGGTGAAGACGACGTCGAAGGCGACGGCGCCCGCGGCCAGTCCGCCGAGCAGGGCCGCATCGCCGAACTGCCCGACCACCGCCGTGCCGACCACGCCGATGAGCGGCGTCGTCAGATAGGCGAGCGTCATCGGCACGGCGATCGCCAGCACCGTCCTGGTGGTCACGTCGAAAGCAGCTGTATGCGTGGCCCTGGACGCAGCGTCCACCGTCTCCCCTCCCCAGGCATGATTCCCGTCAGCTGCGCAGTTGGACCGGTTTCTTCGCCCCGCGCAACCGTCTAACCTGGCCGGACAATTCATTGCGCCGCACTGGTTCAGCATGCCGCTTCAGATCGTCAGCCACCCGGATTACGACGCCGGCTTCTCGCCGGATCACCGTTTCCCGATGGGCAAATACACTCGGCTCATGGAGCGCCTCGCCGAGCTGGGCCTGACGGCCGGCCTCAACCGTCCCGAGCCGATCTCGCCCGAATGGCCGCGGCTCGCGCATGACGACGGCTATGTCGGGCAGGTGCTGGCCTGCGCGGTGCCGCCGCACATCGAGCGCGAGATCGGCTTTCCCGTCGGCGAACGGGTGTCGCGCCGCGCCCAGCTCGCCGCCGGCGGGACGCTGCTGGCGGCGCGGCTGGCGCTCGACCACGGCATCGCCTGCAACACGGCCGGCGGCAGCCACCATGCCAGGCGCTCGCAGGGCGCCGGCTTCTGCACCTTCAACGACGTCGCGGTCGCGGCACTGGCGTTGCTCGCCGAGCGGCGGGTCGAGAACATCCTCGTCGTCGACCTCGACGTTCACCAGGGCGACGGCACCGCGGAGATCCTCGCCGGCGTGGCCGGAACCTTCACCTTCTCCATGCATGCCGAGAAGAACTATCCAGTGCGCAAGGTCGCCTCCAGCCTCGACATCGGCCTGCCCGACCGCACCGGCGACGATGCCTATCTGGCGACGCTGTCGGAGGCGCTCGGCAGCCTGTCGGCGATGCGCCGCTGGGACCTCGTCTTCTACAATGCCGGCGTGGACCCGCACCGCGACGACCGGCTCGGCCGCCTCGCCCTGAGCGACGACGGCCTGCGCCGGCGCGAGCGTCTGGTCATCGAGCATTTCCGCGCGGCCGCCGCGCCGCTCTGCGGCGTCATCGGCGGCGGATATTCGACCGACGTCGCCGCGCTCGCCGAACGCCACGCGATCCTGTTCGAGACGGCCGCCGGCTTCGCCTGAGCTATTTGCGGTAGCTGAAGAGCCTGAGGACGACGAAGGCCGGGATGACGATCGCGGCGCCCAGCAGGATGTAGCCGAGGAAGCGGTCGATGGCGCGGAAGCCCATGCGCCAGATGTCGAGGAAGAAATCGCGGATGCCGTAGAGCACGTCCCAGGGCGACCAGCCGAAGGCATTCATCACGATGCCGACCAGGAAGGAGATGACCAGGAGCTTGATAAACACCCGAAGCGGGGTGTCGCCGAGAAAACGCGCCAGTCCGTTCAAGCTCAGTCTCCTGCGATTCTAGGTCCTACCCCCGAATATCGCGATTGCGCCGCGCGCTTCAAGATGCGGCACCGGGGCATATCGGCGAAGATCTCGTCGAGTGCCATTGCCGAGCGGGATGCGCGATGCTAACCAAGTGCGCGCGCGGGTATGATGTAATGGTAGCCTGTCAGCTTCCCAAGCTGAACGCGCGGGTTCGATTCCCGCTACCCGCTCCAGCTTTCAAATCAAGGCCTTGAGCCCGTTCGACGCCCCGCGCTCATTCCGGTTTTACTGCCGTCGTTGCGGAATCGGTTCCCACGTGCGAGACGCGCCACGGGGAGCGGGTGCCGCAGGCCAGCGGCACCCTGTTTCGAGGCTCCAGCCGATCAATCCTTGCCGTAGATGTCGAAGTCGAAATACTTGGCGTTGATCTTGGCGTAGGTGCCGTCGGCCACGATCGCGGCGATGGCCGCATTCAGCTTCTCGCGCAGCGGGTCGCCCTTGCGCACGGCGATACCGGTCAGGGACTCCGTGCCCTTGAGGTCGCCGACCAGCTTGCAGCAGTCGTTGCCGGTGGTCTTCATCCAGTCGACCAGCACAAACTTGTCGGACACCACCGCATCGAGACGCCCGTTGGTCAGGTCGGCCATGGCTTCGTCCTGCGTCGGATAGAGTTTCACGTCGGCGCCGGCCTTGGCATACTTGTCCTCGGCGTAGATGGCCTGGGTGGTCGAGGCCTGAGCGCCGACGGTCTTGCCGTTGAGCGCGTCCGGCTCCGGCGAGGTCAGGGTCGTGTCCTTCAGCGCCACCAGCGCCAGCGGCGTGGTGTAGTACTTGTCGGTGAAGTCGACCTGCTGCTTGCGCTCCTCGGTGATGGTCATCGAGGCGATGATGGCGTCGAACTTGCCGCCCTGCAGTGCCGGGATGATGCCGTCCCAGTCCTGCGTGACCCACTCGCACTCCACCTTCATCTGGGCGCAGAGCGCATTGCCGACGTCGATGTCGAAGCCGGCCAGCTTGCCGTCGGCCGTCAGGGTGTTGAAGGGCGGATAGGCGCCTTCCGTGCCCAGCTTGAGCTTGCCGCCTTCCTGCGCCGAGGCGGCGCCGACGCTCAGCAGAAGGGCCGCCAATGCGGCGGAGCATGCCAATCTTCTGGAAATCTGCATTTTCGTCTCCGTTGTCGAACCACTCTTTTCTTGGCGAGTGTTCCCACCTTTCAGCCAATCACAGAGGCCGGCAACGGACAAGCAAAGTCTTGACAAGGCCGGGCTACCTTAGGTCATGCGGAAGTGCTTGGACAACTTGAGGCCCTGCGCCTGGTAGTTGGAGCCGAGGTCGGAGCCGTACAGCGCGCGCGGGCGTGCCAGCATGTGCTCGTAGACGAGGCGGCCGACGATCTGGCCATGTTCGAGGATGAACGGCACCTCGTGGCTGCGCACCTCGAGCACGGCGCGGCTGCCGGTGCCGCCGGCGGCGGAATGGCCGAAGCCCGGGTCGAAGAAGCCGGCATAGTGGACGCGGAATTCGCCCACCAGCGGATCGAAGGGGGTCATCTCCGCGGCGTAGAGCGGCGGCACGTGCACGGCCTCGCGGCTGACGAGGATGTAGAATTCGTCCGGGTCGAGCACCAGTTCGCCCGAACCGTGGTTGTAGATCGGCTCCCAGAAATCGACGACCGCCTGAGCGGCACGCTTGTCGACGTCGACCAGGCCGGTGTGGTGTTTGCCGCGATAGCCGACGATGCTGCCCGGCTCGCCGCCGAGGTCGATGGAGAGCGCTATGCCGCCGCCCGAAATGTTGGGCGGATCGATGGCCACCAGCCGATCGGAGGCATGCAGCGCATGCAGCTCGGCCTCGGACAATAGCGCATTGCCCTTCCTGAAGCGGATCTGCGACAGGCGCGAGCCCTTGCGCACGACGATCGGGAAGGTGCGCGGGCTGACCTCGAGATAGAGCGGGCCGACATAGCCGGCCGGGATCTTGTCGAACTCCTGGCCGCGGTCGGTCATGACGCGGGTGAAGATGTCGAGCCGGCCGGTCGAGCTCTTGGGGTTGGCCGAGGCCGAGATGTCGGCAGGCAGGTTGAGCGCCTCCTGCAGCGGCACGATGTAGACGCAGCCGGTCTCCAGAACGGCGCCGTCGGCCAGGTCGATCTCGTGCAGCTTGAGCCGGTCGAGCTTGGCCTGCACCAGATGCCCCGGCCCCGGCAGGAAGCTGGCGCGCACGCGAAAGGCTTTGGCGCCGAGGCGCAGGTCGAGGCTCGCCGGCTGGACCTGGTCAGCCTCGAGAGGTGGCGCGGCCAGCGCGCCCGAAGCGAACAAAGCCGCGATGTCCTGGTCAGGAAGAATGCCCGACTGCCGCATTGGCCAACTCCTCTACAACGCCGGCCCGACCGTGCGGCAAGGACGCTGCGGCGCTCGATGCCCATGGACCCGGCCTTCGGACCATGCGCGTGGCCCAAAACGTTTAGTCGAGCCCGCGATTGACGCAAGCCGGGCTTGGGTCTAAAGGACCTTTATCCCGTGGTGATTTGGCCGGTCGGCTTGCAGCCACGTTAAACAAGTCGCTAAAGGGCCGCAGTTGGACCGGTTTGCGACTTCTCGCGGCCGGTTTTTTTGTATTTGGAAGTCGCTATGACCACCGACAAGACACGCAACTGGAACCCCCAGACCACCCTCGTCCACGGCGGCACGCTCCGCTCGGAATTCGGCGAGACGTCCGAAGCCATCTACCTGACCCAGGGCTATGTCTACGACAGCGCCGAAAGCGCCGAGGCGCGCTTCAAGGGCGAGACGCAGGGCTTCATCTACTCGCGCTACGCCAACCCGACCGTCGACATGTTCGAGAAGCGCATGTGCGCCCTCGAAGGCGCCGAGGACGCCCGCGCCACCGCCTCGGGCATGGCCGCGGTCGCCGCCGCCATCCTCTGCAGCCTCAAGGCCGGCGACCACATCGTCGCCGCACGGGCGCTGTTCGGTTCCTGCCGCTGGATCGTCGAGACGCTGGCGCCCAAGTACGGCATCCAGGCGACGCTGGTCGACGGCACCAGGATCGAGAACTGGGAAAGGGCTCTCCAGCCCAACACCAAGCTCTTCTTCCTCGAAAGCCCGACCAACCCGACGCTCGAGGTGGTCGACATCGCCGCCGTGGCCCAGCTCGCCAACTCGATCGGGGCGCGCGTCGTCGTCGACAACGTCTTCGCCACGCCGATGCAGCAGAAGCCGCTCGAACTCGGCGCCCACATCGTCGTCTACTCGGCCACCAAGCACATCGACGGCCAGGGCCGCTGCCTGGGCGGCGTGATCCTCTCCGACAAGAAGTGGATCGACGAGAACCTGCACGACTATTTCCGCCACACCGGTCCGAGCCTGTCGCCGTTCAATGCCTGGACGCTGCTCAAGGGCCTGGAGACGCTGCCGCTGCGCGTTCGCCAGCAGACCGAGACCGCCGGCAGGATCGCCGACTTCCTCGCCGGCCGGCCGGAAGTTTCGCGCCTCATCTATCCGGGCCGCGCCGACCACCCGCAGGCCGACATCGTTCGGAAGCAGATGAAGGGCGGTTCGACGCTGATCTGCTTCGACGTCAAGGGCGGCAAGAAAGCGGCCTTCGCCTTCGAGAATGCGCTCCGGATCATCCTGATCTCGAACAATCTCGGCGACTCCAAGAGCCTGATCACCCATCCGGCGACCACCACGCACAAGAACCTCACCGACGAGGCGCGCGCCGAACTCGGCATCGACGACGGCACGCTGCGCCTGTCGGTCGGCCTCGAAGACGCCGACGACCTGCTCAACGACATCGGCGATGCGCTGAAGGCCACCCGCTGAAGCCGGCAGGCAGGCAGAGCAGGAAGACAAGCAAGGGGTGCTCCGGTCGACCGGGGCGCCCCTTTTCTTCCGTCCTACGGCAGCTTGGTCTCGTAGACGTAGAGCTTGGTCTCGTTGTCCTCGGGCGCCGCAATCAGGCGGATGCCGGTTTCGGTCTTCTCGACCAGCACCGGATTGCCGGTGATCGACTTGCCCTTCTCCGTCCAGATCTGCACGGGTACCTGGAACAGGGGACGGCCTTGCTTGAGGTCGATCACGTCGATGCCACCGAGGCGGAACAGCTGTCCGTCCGGGCCCGGACGGTACTCGGTCAGGCCGGTGCAGACCGCCTGGCCCGGCTTCGCCAGCCCGCAGTCCTGATAGTCGATATAGTGCGAGGGATTGAGCGTGCGGGTCTTTTCGGGGTCGAGCGCCGCGTCCGGCACGGTAAGGTCCTCGGTCACCTTCCAGGTGTAGAAGCGGCGCGAACCCCAGCTGACGGCATGCAGCGTGCCCTGCTCGGCATCGTAGACGACGCCGCCGATGTGGTCGGGGAAGCGGAAGACCTCGGTGGCTTCCAGCGTCTGCGGATCGACGCGGTAGATGATCGACTTGCTGTTCGGGCGGTATTCGGCGACCGGCACCCACAGCCAGCGGCCGTCGTAGTCGATGCCGCCGGGATGGTAGATGGCCCCTTCGCCGAGCTTCACCTGGCCGATGAGCTTGCCGTCGGCGTCGAGCTTGAACAGATGCCCGGCGCCCTTGCCCTCGTCGCGGTCCAGGCCGTTCTGCGGCGTCTCGTATTTCTTGGTGCGCTCGATGATCTCGACCGACGACATGAACAGGGAGTCGCCGACGCGCGCAAAGCCTTGCGGATGGAAGGTGTCGAAGCCGAGCATCGAAGACTTGACGAGTGTCCACTCCGTGCCCCGGGTCAGCTTGCCGATGCTGTCTGCCAGGTCGGCGGCGCGGGCGGCCGTGCCGGCCAGGCAGACGGATGCGAGGAGGAGCGTGAAGAGACGTTTCATTGCAGTGATTCCTTGTCGATGGACGACGCGGAAATTCACGCGCGCGCATGACGCGCGGGTGACACATGGGTGTCGGTTATGCGAAACCCCGCCATGCGCCGATCACATTCGGCGTGGACAAGTCGATCAGTTGTTGACCGCCCGCGACAAGGGGCGGACCCTAGCGTGAAGGTCATGGAGCGCAGCATGTATCGCGCGGTCACCCGAAACATCGCCGTCGAGGTCGAGCCGTTCTACCTCGAGGAGCGGTCGGACCCTTCCGAGAACCACTACGTCTGGGGCTATCGCGTCACCATCGAGAACAATTCGGACGAGTTCGTCCAGCTCCTGTCGCGCTACTGGCACATCACCGACGCAGCCGGCAAGATCGAGGAGGTGCGCGGCCCAGGCGTCGTCGGCGACCAGCCCGAGCTCAACCCCGGCGACAGCTATCAATACACGTCGGGCTGCCCGCTCTCGACGCCGTCGGGCATCATGGTCGGGCGCTACACCATGCGCAACGAGGCGGGCGAGCTGTTCGACATCGCGATACCCGCCTTCTCGCTCGACCTGCCCAATGTACGGCACCGGCTGAACTGAGCTAATCGACTGCCGCGAACTCGCCCGGATCGAACTCGTAGGCCTTCGAGCAGAACTCGCAGTTGACGCGAATGCGGCCGCCTTCGACGCTGTCCTTGATCTCCTCCGCCGAGAAACCCTGCAGGATGCCGCGGATCTTATGGTCCGAGCACGAGCAGTTGTCGGCGACATGCACGCCCTCATAGACGCGCACGCCGTGCTCATGGAACAGGCGGTAGAGCAGCCTTTCGGCGCCCACGGTCGGATCGATCAGTTCCGTCGGCTCGATGGTCGCGACCAGCGCCAAGAGCTCCTGCCAGGCATTGTCCTCGGGCTCGGCCGCGATATCGCGCTCGTCGCCGTCGCCGCCATGGATGTCCTGCACCCTCCGGCGCTCGGGCGAGTCCGGCAGGAACTGGGCCAGCAGCCCGCCGGCGCGCCAATGCTCGCCGCCGCCCTCGCCCGGAAGCACCAGCTTGGCGACCGACAGGCGCAGGTCGGTCGGGATCTGCTCCGACTGCCTGAAATAGGTACGCGCCGCCTCTTCGAGCGAAATGCCGTTGAGCTCGACGATGCCCTGGTAGCGCTGGGTATGCGCACCCTGGTCGATGGTCAGCGCCAGGACGCCGGTGCCGAGCAGGTCCCCGGGTGCGGTCATGCCGGCCTTGATGGCCGCCTCGACGCGGTCGGCATCGAAGCGGGCATAGGCACGCAGCGAATGCGGCGTGGTGAAGTCGGCCACCAGCATGTCCACCGGCCCGTCGGTGCGGGTCTGCAGGATGAACTTGCCCTCGAACTTGAGCGAGGTGCCGAGCAGCACGGTGACCACGCAGGCCTCGGCGAGCAGCCTCGCTACGGGCTCAGGATAGTCATGACGGTCGAGTATCTGGTCGAGCAGGGGCCCGAGCTGCACGGTGCGGCCGCGCACGTCGAGCGGCTCCACCGCGAATGGAACGACGTGGTCGTCGCCGGCGAACCCGAACTCGCCGAGCTTGCGTTCGGTCTCAGTCACTGGATCTGTTTCCCATACAATGAATTCCGCGATCCGTCGGCCAGCCGGCGGTCGCAGAACAAGGCATCGATAGATTGTGTTGATCCCGCCCCAGATAGGGTCGCGGGATCAGTCATTCAAGCGCCGAGGCACCAGGCCAACACGGCCTTCTGTGCATGCAGCCGGTTCTCGGCCTCGTCGAACACCACCGAGTTGGGCCCGTCGATCACCTCGTCGGTGACCTCCTCGCCGCGATGCGCCGGCAGGCAGTGCATGAACAGCGCGTCCGGCTTGGCGTGCTTCATCAGTTCGGCATTGACCTGATAGGGCAGGAAGACGTTGTGGCCGCGGGCGCGGTGCTCCTGGCCCATCGACACCCAGCAGTCGGTGACGATGGCGTCGACGCCGCTGACGGCTTCCTCGGCATCGCGCGTCATCATCACCTTGCCGCCATTGGCGCGGGCCCAGTCGACATACTTCTGCTCGGGCTCGCTGCCTTCCGGCACGGCCATGTTGACGTTGAAGCGGAAGCGCGCCGAGGCTTCGAGCAGCGAGTGCAGCACGTTGTTGCCGTCGCCGGTCCAGGCAAAGGTCTTGCCGGCAACCGGGCCGCGATGCTCCTCGAAGGTGAGGATGTCGGCCATCAGCTGGCACGGATGGGTGTCGTCGGTGAGGCCGTTGATGACCGGGATGGTGGCGTTCTCGGTCAGCTCGAGCAGGCGGTCATGCGCCGTCGTGCGGATCATGATCGCGTCGACATAGCGCGACAGCACCTTGGCGGTGTCGGCGATCGACTCCGAACGGCCGAGCTGCATCTCGGTGCCGGTCAGCATGATCGTCTCGCCGCCGAGCTGGCGCATGCCGACATCGAAGGAGATGCGCGTGCGCGTCGACGGCTTGTCGAAGATCATCGCCAGCACCTTGCCCTCGAGCGGCTTGGATCGTTCGCCAGCTTTCAGGCGCGCCTTGCGCGCCGCCGCATCGTCCAGAATCCCGCGAAGGTCGCTCCCGGACAGGCCCGAGAGGTCGGTGAAATGACGAATTGCGCTGGTCATAAGTCGTCCTTGGTTTATCCGCCGTTGGCGGCGGCCTTGGAGAGGCTGGCGGCGCCGGCGCGGATGCGCTTCAGCGCTTCCTGGATGTCCGCGTCGGTGGTCGTGAGCGGCGGCAGCAGACGGATCACGTTGTCGCCGGCAGGCACCGCAAGCAGCTTCTGGTCGCGCAGCGCCATGTTCACCTTGGTGTTGGGCATGGTGCATTTGAGACCGAGCATCAGGCCGGAGCCTCGGATGTCGGAAATCACATCCGGGAACTCGTCGGCGATGGCCGCGAGCCCTTGCTTCAGGAGCAGCGCCTTGCGGCTGACCTCGTCGAGGAAGCCTTCTTCGAGCACGACATCGAGCACGGCGTTGCCGACCGCCATGGCGAGCGGATTGCCGCCGAAGGTGGTGCCGTGCACGCCCGGCGTCATGGCGCTCGCCGCCGCTTCGGTGGCAAGGCATGCACCCACCGGGAAGCCGCCGCCGATGCCCTTGGCGATCGCCATCAGGTCGGGCGCGACACCCGACCACTCATAACCATACAGCTTGCCGGTCCGGCCGATGCCGCACTGCACCTCGTCGAAGATGAGCAGCAGGCCGTGCTTGTCGCACAGCTGGCGCAGGCGCTTGAGCGAGGCCGTCGGGAACGGGCGGATGCCGCCCTCGCCCTGCACCGGCTCGAGCAGGATCGCCGCCGTTTCGGGCCCGATCAGCTTCTCCGCCGCATCGATGTCGTCGAAGGCCACCTGGTCGAAGCCGTCGACCTTGGGGCCGAAACCTTCCAGGTACTTCGCCTGGCCGCCGGCGGCGATGGTCGCCAGCGTGCGCCCGTGGAACGCGCCCTCGAAGGTGATGACGCGGTAGCGCTCCGGATGGCCGTTCTTGTAGTGGTAGCGGCGCGCCGTCTTGATCGCGCATTCCAGCGCTTCCGCGCCCGAATTGGTGAAGAAGACGCGGTCGGCGAAGGAGTGCTCGGCCAGGCGCTCGCCCAGCCGGCTCTGGCCGGGGATCTCGTAGAGGTTCGAGACGTGCCACAGCTTGGCGGCCTGCTCGGTCAGCGCCTTGACGAGATGCGGATGGCCGTGGCCCAGCGAATTGACGGCAATGCCGCCGGCGAAATCGAGATATCGCTCGCCGTTCTCGGCCACCAGCCAAGAGCCCTCGCCTCGCTCGAAAGCCAGGGGTGCGCGAGCAAATGTCTCGTAAAGCGCCGAACCGCTCATTATATGCATCTCCGGAACCGGAAAATCAAAAAGCCGCCTCAAGCGGCGGCCCCGCGGGTATATCAGGTTTTTCGGTCATGAAGTCAACGAAAACGTCGTGCAGGACCAAGCGACGTGCCCTTGCTGGCCGCGCCCGGCGGCAAGGTTGAGGCAAGTTGGGGAAAACCGAAAAAACAGAATCACTGTTGCCGGTCGGACTCTTGTCACCGAGTCAGCGCATCGGTAATTGTAGTTGAGAAATAACTAGATTTCGTGCGGCGGACATAATCACCGAATAGATGTGGTGCCCACCCGGCCCCCGGGGTGGTGAAGGATTCCGAATTCTGCGCGCTAAATCAGGAGCACGGTCTCATGAACTGGACTGACGAGCGGGTCGAACTTCTCAGGAAATTGTGGTCGGAGGGTCTGAGCGCAAGCCAGATCGCGGCGCAGCTGGGCGGTGTCAGCCGCAATGCCGTCATCGGCAAGGTCCATCGCCTGAAGCTGTCCAGCCGTGGCCGCGCCACGGCCGCGCCGGCGCGCCAGAAGAAGGCGACCGCGACGGCCCCGAGCGCGACCAAGTCGGTCCAGCGCACGGTAACGACCACGCGCACCGTGACCGCCACCATCGGCGCCACCGCGCTCCAGGCCCAGTTCGACGTGGAGCCGGTCGCCCGCCACTACATCCGCCCTGTCGAGAACGTCGTCGTGCCGATCTCGCGGCGCCTGCAGCTGATCCAGCTCAGCGAGCGCACCTGCAAGTGGCCCAATGGCGACCCGCTGAGCGAAGACTTCAACTTCTGCGGCAACGATGTCGGCGACAGCGGCCCCTATTGCGGCTACCATTCGAAGGTCGCCTTCCAGCCCGCCTCCGAGCGCCGCAAGGCGCGCTGAGCGAATAGCGAATAGCGAATAGAAATCCAAGAAAAGGCCCCGGATCGTCGATCGAACGGGGCCTTTTTCTTTCTAGTCGCCACTCACTACCTATTTCTCAATATTCCCCAATTCCCTTCGCTACTCACTACTCACTACTCCCTACTCGCTCCCTTCACAGCCACCCGTTCTTCCTGAACCGCCAGTAGAGTACCGAGCACACTACTGTGATGATGGCGAGCACCGTCGGGTAGCCGTAGGCAAACCTGAGTTCGGGCATGTCCTGGAAGTTCATGCCGTAGATGCCTGCGAGTGCGGTCGGCACGGCCAGGATCGCCGCCCAGGACGCCAGCTTCTTGGCGATCGCCGTCTCCTGGCTCTGGCCGACGAGCACGCTCGCCTCGAAGGCGAAGGCCAGCACCTCGCGCAGCGTGTCGACCTTTTCGAGCACCGTCCGGATATGGTCGCTCACGTCGCGGAACATCGGATGCATGGCGGGCCGCAGCTGCGGCAGGTCGGCCGTCGTCAGCCTCCGGCAGACCTCGACCAGCGGACCGGCGGCATTGCGCAGCCTGAGCAGGTCACGCCGCAGCATGTAGAGCCGCTCGATGTCCTTCGAGGTCATCGGCCGCGCCAGCACGCCGTCCTCGATGACGTCGACCTCCTCCTCGATCTGCTCGAGCACCGGCATGTAGTTGTCGACGATGAAGTCGAGGATGGCGTAGAGGATGAAGTCCTCGCCCTTGGCCAGGGCGCTCGGGCAGGATTCCCAGTGCTGGCGGACCGCCGCGTAGGACGTCGAGACGCCGTGCCGCACGCTGACGATGTAGCCCTTGCCGACGAACATGTGGGTCTCGCCGAAATCCACCCTGCCCTGCACGAGCTGCGCGGTGCGCGCGACGATGAAGAGCGCGTCGCCATATTGCTCGATCTTGGGACGCTGGTGCGGATGCTCGGCATCCTCGATCGCCAGGTCGTGGAGGTTGAACTGCTTCTGCACCCGCAGGAGCAGTTCGCGGCTCGGCTCCAGCAGCCCGATCCACACCACATGGCCATCCTTGGCGGCCCAGTCTCCGGCTTCCTCGATGGCGATGTCGGCCAGCCTGCGCCCGCCGAGATAGACGCTCGAAGCGACGACGCCCGGCTCCGGGTCCTGGTCGAACTTCCTGGCTAGCTCGGTCATGGCTGCACCTGGAGAGTGATGTGCCTGCGCGATCAGGCGTTCAGTCTAGCCCCTCGCCGCAATCCATAGAAGTGCCTTGCGCCGAAGCTCAGGGCTTGGCCTCGGCGGCAAGCGTGACGCGGTGGCTGGCGTCTTCCTTCGGCCGCTCGGGCGGCATCTGCTCGCCGGTGACGATGTAATAGATGGTCTCGGCGATGTTGGTGGCGTGGTCGCCGATGCGCTCGATGTTCTTGGCCACGAACAGGAGATGCGTGCAGGGCGTGATGTTGCGCGGGTCCTCCATCATATAGGTCAGCAGCTCGCGGAACAGGGATGTGTACATGGCGTCGATCTGTTCGTCGCGGTCGCGCACGAAGCCGATCTTCTCGACCGAGCGCGAAGCGTAGACGTCGAGCACTTCCTTGAGCTGCGTCAGCGCCAGTTCGGCCAGCGCCTCGAGGCCGCGGAACAGGCTGGTGGGCTGCCGCCCCTCGGCCACCACCGAGACGCGCTTGGCGATGTTCTTGCCGAGGTCGCCGACACGCTCGAGGTCGGCCGAGATGCGGATCGCCCCGATGATCTCGCGCAGGTCGGTCGCCATCGGCTGGCGGCGGGCGATGATCAGGATCGCCTTGTCGTCGATCTCGCGCTCGGCCTCGTCCAGCAGCGCGTCGTCCTGGATCACCCGTTGCCCGAGCTCGGGATCGCCGTTGACGAGCGCTGCGACCGCGCGGTCGACCATGCGCTCGGCCTGACCGCCCATGGCCGCGATCTTGCGGGCGAGGAACTTCAGCTCCTCGTCATAGGCGCTGACGATGTGAACGGACTGCATTTTCGACACGGGCCTTCCTGCTTGGCGGATGATTCATGCTTCTAAATCCGCAAGCCTAAGCTAGCCTGATGACAGAAAAAAGAAATGCTTGGCGTCGGCAAACCTTTTGCCGGCTCAGCGCGCCGGCAACGACACGGTGAAGGCCGATCCCTTGCCGAGTTCCGACCTGATGGTCAGCCGGCCGTTGTGCCGGCTCAATATGTGCTTGACGATCGAAAGGCCCAGCCCGGTGCCCTTCTGGGCGCGGCTGGTCTCGACGTCCACCCGATAGAAGCGCTCGGTGACGCGCGGAATATGCTCGGCCGGGATGCCCGGGCCGAAGTCGCGCACCGTCACTTCCAGCTCCGGTTCGCCGGCCTCGCTGACACGCCGCATCGACACCTCCACGCGTCCGCCCGACTGGCCGTACTTGCAGGCGTTCTCGAGCAGGTTCTGGAACACCTGGAACAGCTCGTCGCGGTCGCCGTGGACCTCCAGCGGGCCCTCGGCGAAATCGCGCTCCACCACCACGCCGGTCTCGGCGGCGAGCGGCGCCAGCGAGGCGATCACCGCCTCGACGGTCTGGCGCAGGTCGACCTTCACGCCGGGCTTGAGATAAGGCTTCATCTCCAGCCGCGACAGGGACAGCAGGTCGTCGATCAGCCTGGCCATGCGGCCGGTCTGGTTCTGCATGATCTGCAGGAACTGGTCACGCGCATTGGCATCGTTGCGGGCCGGTCCGCGCAGCGTCTCGACGAAGCCGGCGATCGAGGCCAGCGGGGTGCGCAACTCGTGGCTGGCATTGGCGATGAAGTCGGCACGCATGCGGTCGATGCGGCGCGACTCGCTCTGGTCCTTGAAGGCAAGCACGAACAGGCCGGTGCCGCGCCCGACCGCCGATGCGGTGACGCGGAAGACCCGTTCGAACGGCACTCTTTCGACATATTCAGCAGTCAGCGAGCCGTTGCGGCCGTCGAGCACGCCCTCGATCAGGGACTGCATTTCCGGCGCGCGGAATTTCAGCAGCAACGGCAGGTCGGGCTTGATGGCGCCGAAGGCCGCCTCGGCGGCCTCGTTGGCATGCACCACGGCGCCGCCGCGATCGAAGATGATCAGCGGGTCGGCGACGGCTGCGGCCAGCTTTTCGCCCGACAGCCGGTCGAGCGGCGAGCGCTCTGCTCGCGCTGCCACCTCGGCCAGGCGCCGCCCGGCATTGGTGCGGGGCGCGACCATCGCAAACAGGAAGAGCAGGGCGATGGCAAATACGGTGACCCAGGCGGAGGCGGCGCCGTAGAAATGCACGACAAGCACCGCGACGACCGCCGCGGCGAGCATCCACCGGTTCTGGTAGAGGCGCCCGGCCGTGAGCCGCACCGTCCGCTTCGCTCGTGTCTGGGTGCCGGTATCCGCCATCTCTGCCCATCGCGACGCACGCCCGAGGCATCCAACAAGCCTCTGGACCGCAGTTGTGCCACCCAATAGCATGGTTCGCAGAGCTGGAAAGGTGCCGTGGCCATGAAAAAAGACAAGGAAACCAAGAAGGATGCTCCCGCCGAGGCCGTCGGCGCGCCACCTGCCGCCGAGGCCGGCCCGGTCAGGCTCAAGGTCGGCAAGGACGAGCGCAGCTTCGACATCAACGACCCGAAACTGCCCGACTGGGTCGACAAGAAGGCGCTGAAGTCGGGCAACTATCCCTACGACGACAAGCTGCCCGAGAAGCAATACGAGGAGACGCTGGAACAGCTCCAGATCGAGCTGGTCAAGTGCCAGGCCTGGATGCAGGCGACCGGCAAGCGCGTGCTGGCGTTGTTCGAGGGCCGCGACGCCGCCGGCAAGGGCGGCACCATCTTCGCGATCAGGCAGTACATGAACCCGCGCACCGCGCGCAACGTGGCGCTTACCAAGCCGACCGAGACCGAGCGCGGCCAATGGTACTTCCAGCGCTACGTCGCCCAGTTCCCGACCGCCGGCGAGTTCGTCACCTTCGACCGCTCCTGGTACAACCGCGCCGGCGTCGAGCCGGTCATGGGCTTCTGCACGCCCGAGCAGCACCGGCAGTTCCTCGACGAGGCGCCGCATTTCGAGGAGATGATCGTCAACGAGGGCATCTACCTGTTCAAGTTCTGGCTCGACATCAGCCAGGAGATGCAGCTCAAGCGTTTCCACGATCGCCGCCACAGCCCGCTGAAAAACTGGAAGTTCTCGCCGATGGACATTGCCGGCATGACCAAGTGGGACGCCTACACCAAGGCCATCGAGTTGATGGTGGAGAAGACGCATACGGCGCACGCGCCCTGGATCGTCGTGCAGGCCAACGACAAGCGGCGGGCGCGGATCGCCGTCATCCGCCACGTCCTGCGCGCCCTGAACTACCCGGGTCGGGACCTCGACGCCATCGGCCGTCCCGACGGCAAGATCATCCACGAAGGCATGAAATTCCTGAACGACTGATCCGCGCTCAGAATACGCGCGCCCTGCGGTGCGGCGTCTTGGCCCAATGGTGCGGACGCCGCCACAGTTCGAACAGCGCGCACCAGGCTGCCCACGAGAGCATCGTCCAGTAGACCGGCGTGAACAGGCACAGCTTCCAGAAATCATGCCGGTCCTGCGGCTTCAGCACGATCCAGCCCAGGAGCAGGAAGGAGCCGTAGCCCAGCAGCATGCTGAAGACGTCGAAGGCCACCAGGTAGGACTGCCAAAGCTCCATCGGCAGGTCGAAGACCACCTGGATGCCGAGGCCGAACAGCAGCAGGATCAGCACCAGGTGCAGCAGCGACGACAGCACCATGCCGGCGAACAGGATCTGCGTCACCACGAACGACAGCACGGGCAATTGCCTGGCCAGCAGGGCCGGCTCGCGCATGTGCACCAGCCAGGTCATGATCCAGCCCTTGAGCCAGCGCACGCGCTGGCGATGCCAGGAGCGGAAATCCTCGGGCCCGTCCTCCCGGGTCGGGCGCGACAGCGTCTCGCATCGATAGCCCCGGCGCGCCAGCCTGAGTCCGAGATCGGCGTCCTCGGTCACGTTGTAAGGGTCCCAGCCGCCGACCTCCTCGAGCACCTCGCGGCGAAAATGGTTCGACGTCCCGCCCAGCGGCAGCATCAGTTCGTTGTGCGCGAGGAAGGGCAGCAGGCCGCGGAACAGGGCCGCATATTCGAAGCCGAACATGTTGGCGATCAGCCCCGCGCGGCGGTTGGCGATCTCGAGCGGCGCCTGCAGGCAGGCGAGATCGCGTCCCGAAGCGTGGAAGCGCTGCCAGGCTTCCACCAACTGCATGGAATCGGGGCGGTCCTCGGCGTCGTAGAGGACCACCAATTCGCCGCGCGTCAGCGGCAGCGCATAGGCCAATGCCTTGGGCTTGGTGCGCGGCAGCGACGGCGGCACCAGCACAAGCTCCACAATTCGGCTGAGCGGATGCGTCTGGATGGCGGCGATGGTCTCGAGGTCGTCCTCCTCGCAGACCAGCTTGATCTCCAGCTTGGTTCGCGGCCAGTGCAGCCGGCTCAGCCCGATGAGCAGGTCGGGCACCACCTCCGCCTCCTGGTAGAGCGCAACGATCACCGAATAGACCGGCAGGTCCGGCGACAGGAGCATCGAAATCCGTGGCTGCCTCGCCGGCGGCCGCGAGATCGCCGCCGTCGTGCGCAGGGCGGCGCAGGCGATGAAGAAGGTCACCAGGAACAGGTGCAGGCCAAACAGCATCAGGGTCGGCACGGTCGCCATGGCGACGGGCAGAAATCCCGTCAGCATGCCAAGCGCGTAACCCTGCCACGGCCACATCACGTGGCGCGCCGAATGCTCCGGCTGCTGCTCGTACAGGGCGTCGCGTGCCCGGCGGGTCAGGCTGCGATGGAAACGCGCCAGCAGCGCCTTGCGCAGCGCCGAGGGCGTGACGATGCTGACGCGATGCCTGATGTCCTGCCCGCAGCGCCGGCGCAGGATGTCCCAGCCTGACTGGCAGGGCGCGATGAGTTTGCACAGCCGGCCGTCCCCGTCGAGATAGCCCGCGGCCATGATGCGGTCGCCGCCGCGGCCGAGCATCTCCATGCATGCTCCCTCGTCGAGGAACAGCCGGTCGGGATCGATGGATCGGGCATATTGCATGCCGATCGCACGCGCCATGGCGGCGAAATAGGCCGGTTCGGACACCTGGCCCGACGCCAGCACCTCTGCCTGGAACGTGGTGCCGTGAAAACGCGCCTGCGCCGCCAGCCGCGCGCACTCGCCTGGCGACACGCCTAGGCCGCCGAGCACTGCACGCATATCCTCCAGGCTGGCTGGAATCGAAAAAAGCGGATCGACGGCGCTTCCGGCGCTTTCGCCCGGCAGGGCGCCATCAGCCGCAGGCTTGCGCACAAAAAAAGAGGGGCGGATGGTTGCTCGACTTACGTCCGCGGCAACCATCACGCACCCGCGGCCTGCGAGCCGCAAATTTGGATACTACAACGATAGTCGGACCAAACCGCACCGATCGCAGCACACGATCTGTACGCCCCCGCACATCCTCCCCACGGCGACTGGTCCAGTGCCACTGCAACATCCCCCAATGCTGCAAGCCCTGCCGCCATCTATGCATATCGCCAGGCGCTGTTCCATGCCCCGAACGGGTGAGTTAACAAGCCGAACATATATCATGCTATATGTTTCGCGGCATCGCCGCACCAACTCACATAAAGTTGCATCGTAGCGTCGCAGGGGGCTTTGCCTGGCCCCGGCAGCGGCGCTAATGCTTGCGCACAGGATGGGGAATTGGCCGGAGCATTCATGAAATTCGCACCGCTGATGCTTGCGACGGCCATGTCGTTGACGGCTCTCGCCGCGCCGCCGGCTGCCGCGGAACCGCAGGTGCCGGTCCTGTGGGATCAGAAGGAGAGGCTGCCGAAGCCGGATCTCTCGGCGATGCCACGGCTGCGATTCCTCACGACGACCGACTTCCCGCCCTTCAACTTCATCGACAAGAACGGCCGCCTGTCGGGCTTCCATGTCGATCTCGCCCGCGCTATCTGCGCCGAGCTGGGCATTCCCGAGAAGTGCCAGATCCAGGCGCTGCCATGGGCGGAGCTCGACGGAGCCCTCAAGGCGGGCGACGGCGAGGCACTCATCGCCGGCGTGCCGGCCACCGCCGACAACCGCGAGCAATATGCCTTCTCGCGGCCCTATCTCCAGTTTCCGGCGCGCTTCATCATGAAGAAGCCCCAGGCCGTCACCGAGCCGCTCGTCGACAAGCTCGCCGGCAAGCGCGTCGGCGTCATTGCCGGCTCGGCGCATGAGCGGGTGCTGCGTGACTATTTCCCCCAGGTCCAGACCGTCACCTTCTCCAAGCCGGAATGGCTCTTCGGTGACCTCAAGGCCGACAAGCTCGACGCCGTCTTCGGCGACGGCATGCGCCTGTCGTTCTGGCTGGCGGGCAACGAGGCCGAAGGCTGCTGCCGCTTTGCCGGCGGGCCCTATCTTGCGCCCGAATATCTCGGCACCGGGCTCGCAATCGCGGCGAAGCTCGACGACCAGCGTCTGGCCGAGGCCTTCGACTACGCGCTGCACGAGATTTCGGCGAAGGGCACCTTCGCCGAACTCTATCTGCGCTATTTCCCCGTCAGCTTTTACTGAGCGTCAGGTCAGCATGCGGTGGCGGGCCTTGGTCGCCCGCTCGATCGCCGCGACCGTCAGCGCATCGACGCTCAGATGCTTGCGCAGCAGCTGCAGCACGCGCAGTTCCTCCATGCGCATTTCGAGATCGACCGAAGCGACCTCGAAAGCCGCCGCATAGGCGGTATCGTGCAGGCGCTCGGGGATGACCCGCCTTGCCGTGTCGAGGACATCGTCGAGACCGTTGTCGGCATGCAGCATCAGCTGGCAGTCCTGGGCCACCGCAATCAGGCGCTTGGCGTCGAAGTCGATGAAGACCGGCCAAGTCCTGACCACCTCGCCGATCCGCGCCAGCTCGACGTCGGTCATGTCGCGGTCGGAAGCGGAGGTGATGACCATCAGGTAGATCAGCGCCTCGTGGGCGGTCGGCAGGGGCATGGAATACTCCGGAGGTTGAATGTCCGCAGAACTTAGGAACGAGCCGGCCCCGCCGCAATGAAAAACGGCCGGAATCGTTGACGCCCGCGGCAGGCGCGCATAGAGCATGGCCGTCTTCGGCGGAAATTCCGCCAACAATCAAAGGGCTCTCGACATGACGAGATCAAGCATCATCGATCTCAACCCCGAACTCCTGGCGGCCGCTGCCGAAAGCAAAGCCTGGCCGTTCGAGGAAGCCAAGAAAATCGTCGAGCGCTACAAGAAAACGGGCCTGCCCGAGACGGTGCTGTTCGAGACCGGCTACGGCCCCTCCGGCCTGCCGCACATCGGCACCTTCGGCGAAGTGGCGCGCACCACCATGGTGCGCCACGCCTTCCACGTGCTGACCGAGGGCAAGGTCAAGACCAGGCTGCTGTGCTTCTCAGACGACATGGACGGCATGCGCAAGATCCCGGACAACGTGCCGGATCGCACAGCACTCGAGCCCTATCTGCACATGCCGCTGACCGCCGTGCCGAACCCCTTCGGCGGCGACTACGAGAGCTTCGGCCACCACAACAACGCGATGCTGCGCCGCTTCCTCGACACCTTCGGCTTCGACTACGAGTTCGCCAGCGCCACCGACTACTACAAGTCGGGCAAGTTCGACGCGATGCTGCTGATGGCCGCGGAAAAGTACGACGACATCATGAAGGTGATGCTGCCGACGCTCGGCGAGGAGCGCCAGGCGACCTACAGCCCGTTCCTGCCGATCTCGCCCAAGAGCGGCCGCGTGCTCTACGTGCCGATGAAGAACGTCGACGCCAAGGCCGGAACCATCACCTTCGACGACGAGGACGGCACGGAAACCACGCTTCCGGTCACCGGCGGCAAGGTCAAGCTGCAGTGGAAGCCCGATTTCGGCATGCGCTGGGCAGCGCTCGACGTCGATTTCGAGATGTTCGGCAAGGACCACCAGACCAACGCGGCGATCTACGACCGCATCTGCGTCATCCTCGGCGGCCGCGCGCCGGAGCATTTCGTCTACGAGCTGTTCCTCGACGAGAACGGCCAGAAGATCTCGAAGTCCAAGGGCAACGGTCTCACCATCGACGAGTGGCTGACCTACGCGCCGACCGAGAGCCTCGGGCTCTACATGTTCCAGCGTCCGCGCCAGGCCAAGAAGCTCTATTTCGACGTCATCCCGAAGGCGGTCGACGAATATTACAGCTTCCTCGCCGCCTATCCGCGCCAGGCCTGGAAAGAGCGCCTCGGCAACCCGGTCTGGCACATGCACGGCGGCAACCCGCCGGCCCTTGACCTGCCGGTGCCGTTCTCGCTGCTGCTCAACCTCGTCAGCGCCTCCAACGCGCATGACAAGAGCGTCTTGTGGGGCTTCATCTCGCGCCACGCTCCCGGCGTGACGCCCGAGACGCATCCCGAGCTCGACAAGCTGACCGGCTACGCCATCCGCTATTTCGACGATTTCGTGAAGCCGACGAAGGTGTTCCGCGCGCCCGACGAGGTCGAGCGCGAAGCACTTGCGGCCCTCGAAAAGGCGCTGGGCGAACTGCCTGCCGGTGCCGACGGCGAAGCGATCCAGAACGCCTCGCTCAACGTCGCCCGCAAGATCGAGCGCTACCAAGATCATTCGAAGCAGAGCCCGGAAGGCGGCCCCGGTGTGTCGGGCGCCTTCTTCCAGATGATCTACCAGGTGCTGATCGGCCAGGAACGCGGCCCGCGCTTCGGCTCGTTTGCCGCCCTCTACGGCACCGCCGAGACGCGCGCGCTGATCCGCAAGGCGCTGGAAGGCAAGCTCGCGGCTTAAGCCGCGCGATACGTTCTCCGAAGCTCTCCCTTCTCCCTGCTCTGTGCGGGGAGAAGGCCACGCTTGTCGAGCCGGCGAAGAAGAGCGCGTCTCAGTAGACCTCATGGTGAGCCTGTCGAACCACGAGGGCTACTGGGGCGCGCTTCGCCCCTCATCCTGAGGTGCGAGCGAAGCGAGCTCGAAGGCGGCACCGCCATGGATGCGTAGGGTCAATCGGTAGAGCCGGCGGTGTCGGGCGGCGGACCGAAGATGCCCTTTTTGTCCGCCTCGGCCTTCCTGCCGGCATCCTCATAGGGGCCGCCGGCCTCGGCCCTGGCCCAGCCATTGGCGACCAGCCATTCGCCGACATCCATCTTGCCGATCCGGCATTTCGCCACGGCCTCGCCGCCGGTCTTCTCCGGCGGCACGTCGCAAACCACGGCGCGGCCGCGCAGGAAACCGCGGAAGGCGGTGCGGGCGCGAGCGCTGCAATTCCATTCCTGGCCGTCGGCGGTGCAGCTCTCGCCCTCTTCAAGCGGAACGAGGCCGGCGATCGTCACGCCGAGGCCCATGGCCTCGATCCGCCCGGCAGCACTCGCCACCGGCCGGAACAGGGTTGCCCCGTCCCATTCGTCGTTCATCTTCGGCTTCGGCGGCAATGCCAGGCTGAGTTCGCTCAGCGGCGCCCGCGGCGCCTCGCGGGTGAGCCCGCCCGCCTCGGTGGCAGGCGGCGCGAATTCGCCCTTCGCCACAGGCCGCGCGGGATCGAGCGCCGCCTGCCCCGTCTCCTCCGCCACTGGCCCGCCGCTTGCCGCATCGGGTGCCGTTTCCGTCGGCGCGACCGCGGCGGTGCTGTCGACGTCGAAGTTTTCGGTCAGGTCGGCAGGCAGGTCGCTTTCGTCGATCGTGTCGAGGGACGGCGCTTCGAGCGCCGCGAGGCGCTGGCCGCCCGCGGAGACGACTGCCACTGCGAGACCGAAGCCCAGTGCGGCGAAGGCGAGTGCTGCTGGTTTCATGCGATGCTACTGGCTTGCCCAGACGATGCGGGCCACCCACTCCACCTCGCCCGTCACGAAGCGCCGGTTGGGATGCTCCGGATTGAGCGATATCAGTTCGATGATGCCCTGCGCCTGCCGTTCGAGCACCTTGGCCATGACCTCGCCGGAGGTGGTCTTGACCACGACGCGGTCGCCCTTGCGCACCGCGGCACCCGGCTCGACGATCAGCACGTCGCCGTCACGATAGAGCGGCAGCATGGAATCGCCCTGCACCTGCAAGGCGTAGGAACTGTCGGAGGTGCGCGCCGGAAGCTCGACCAGGTCCCACCCCTGCCCTGCCGGAAATCCGGCATCGTCGAAGAACCCGCCGGCGCCCGCCTGTGCAAAGCCGAGCAACGGCACGCCGGCCGTCCTCTGCCGTGCCTTCGCCTTGCCCGCCTTCGACGGCTCGATGAAGCCCAGGAACTCCTCCAGCGAGGAGTTGGTGGCCTCGATGATCTTGGCTAGCGACTCGGTCGAAGGCCAGCGCGGGCGGCCGTCGACGGACTGGCGCTTGGATTTGTTGAACGCGGTCGAGTCGAGCCCGGCCTTCTTGGCCAGGCCCGATGCCGAAAGCGAATAGCGCTCGGCAAGAGCGTCGATCGCGGCCCAGACACGTTCGTGCGAGAGCATGGCGCTCCCCTTGAGAACAGGAAAAAATACCTTTCGGCATTTAACCACGCGCTCGGGGAAAGTCCAGATGCCTCCGACAGTCATAAGCGCAGGGGAGCGCCCGCGGGCTTCACTCACCCGATTTGGCGAGTGCCCTCAGTCCCTTGTGCGAGGCGATGAAGATGCGCTCCTCCTCGCTCACGTCGCGGGGTGCGGCCCCGTCATAGCCGAGCTCGCGCACCAGGTCGTCGATCTGCACGAAGCGCCGGTTGCTCCGGTCGTAGACGCCGGCGCTGGTCATGATCAGGGCCGCCGTCTCGCCATTGGCGAGCACGAAGCGGTGCTTGCCGATCACCTCGGTGCCGTTCCAGGTCTCGACCGAGGAGACGACGTCGAAGCGTTTCCACAGCCTGATCTCGCGCACGAACACCGTCTGCAGGCCGCCCAGCATCGGCGCCCAGCCGTGCTTGCGGGCGAGCTCGATCAGGCCCGAGCGCATGAAGATGTCGATGCGGCCGACGTCGGCCAGCATCATGTAGCGCGCATTGTTGAGATGCATGTTGAAGTCGATGTCGGTCGGCAGGCAGCGGAACGACAGCCGGCCCTCATCGCCAAAACGGTAAGGGCCGCGACGGGATTTCGTCGCGGCCATCCGTGCCAGTCTTGCCCAGACGTACATTCTCGCCTCAGGCCGCCTTCTTTTCCTCGGCCTTCGCGTAGGAATCGAAGCGCTGGTAGAAGGTCTCGCCCTTCTCGGCCATGTCGACCAGAAGTTTCGGAGCCTTGAACTCGGCGCCGTATTTCTTCTGCAGGTCCCTGGCGATCTTGACGAACTTCCTGGCGCCGATGCCGTCGATGTAAGACAGCGCGCCGCCCGTGTAGGGAGCGAAGCCGAAGGCGAGGATCGAGCCGACATCCGCCTCGCGCGGGTCGGTGACGATGCCCTCCTCCATCACCCGCGCCGCTTCCAGCGCGATGACCGAGAGCAGGCGCAGCTTCAGTTCCTCGACGTCGACCTTCTCGGGCGCCTTCTGCGGATAGAGGTCCTTCAGGCCCGGCCACAGCTTCTTCTTCGCCGGCTTTGCCGGGTAGTCGTAGAAGCCCTTGCCGTTCTTGCGGCCGAAACGGCCATGGGTGTCGACCATGGTGTTGATCAGCTCCATCTGGCGCGGATCGACGGCCTTCTCGCCGAGATCCCGGATGGTCTGCTTCATGATCTTCTGGGCGAGGTCGACGGCCGTCTCGTCGGTCAGCGCCAGCGGGCCGACCGGCATGCCGGCAGCCTTGGCGGCGTTTTCGATCATCGCCGCAGGCACGCCTTCGATCAGCATCTTGAAGGCTTCCGACATGTAGCGCAGCACACAGCGATTGACGTAGAAGCCGCGCGTGTCGTTGACCACGATCGGCGTCTTCTTGATGGCGCGGACGAAGTCCATCGCAACTGCCAGCGCCTTGTCGCCCGTCTTCTTGCCCATGATGATCTCGACCAGCATCATCTTGTCGACCGGCGAGAAGAAGTGGATGCCGATGAAGTTCTTCGGACGGGCCGAGTTCTTGGCGAGCGAGGTGATCGGGATGGTCGAGGTGTTGGAGGCAAACACCGCCGACGACTTGAGCGCGGCTTCCGCCTTTTCGGTAGCGGCCTTCTTGACTTCCGAATCCTCGAACACCGCCTCGACCACGAGGTCGCAGCCGGCGAGGTCGGCATAATCGGCGCTCGGCATGATCAGCGACAAAAGCTTGTCGCGCTCCTCCGGCTTTGCCCGGCCCTTCTTGACTTGCTCCGAGATCAGCGTGTCGGAGTGGGCCTTGCCCTTCTCCGCCGATTCCTGGTCGCGGTCGATCAGCACCACGGGGATGCCGGCCTTGGCGGTGACATAGGCAATACCCGCGCCCATGAAGCCGGCGCCGATGATGCCGATCTTCTTGAACTTGGTGTCGGCGATGCCTCCGGGGCGGCGGGCGCCCTTGTTCAGCTCCTGCAGCGACACGAACAGCGAGCGGATCATCGCCGCCGCTTCCTTCGACTGCATGATCTCGGTGAAGTAGCGCTGCTCGATGCGCAGGCCGGTGTCGAACGGCACCAAGAGGCCTTCATAGACGCACTTCAGGATCGCCTCGGCGGCCGGATAGTTGCCGTAGGTCTCGCGGCGCAGGATGGCGATTGCCGGCGGCCAGAGATTGGCGCCCGCTGCCGAATAGACCGGACCGCCCGGCAGCTTGAAGCCCTTCTCGTCCCACGGCTGGACCGGCTTCAGGCCGTTCCTGATCATCGCCTTGGCGGCCTCGATCAGCTTCTTCGGCTCGGCGATCTCGTGGATCAGGTTCATGCCCTTCGCCTTCTGCGGCGAAAGGTTCTGGCCCGAGGTCAGCATCTGCAGCGCTGACTGGGGGTCGGCGAGCCTCGGCACGCGCTGGGTGCCACCGGCGCCCGGGAAGATGCCGACCTTCACTTCCGGCAGGGCCATCTTGACCTTGTCGGAGTCGGCCGCGACGCGGCCGTGGCAAGCCAGCGACAGCTCGAAGGCCCCGCCCATGCAGGTGCCGTTGATGGCAGAGACCCAGGGCTTGCCGCAGGTCTCGAGCTTGCGCCACAGCGCGCCCATGCGGCCGGCATTGTCGAACAGAAGCTTGGCCGCCTTCTCCGGGTCCTTGGCCTTTTCCTTGGCATAGATGCCGAGCATCTTCTGCAGCATGGTGAGGTCCGCACCGCCCGAGAAGGTCTCCTTGCCCGAGGTGATGACGGCGCCCTTGATGGCGGCGTCGGCGACGACCTGGTCGATGATCTTGTCGAGCTCGTTCATCACCTCCTCGGTGAAGACGTTCATCGAGCGGTCGGGCATGTTCCAGGTGACGAGCGCGATGCCATCGGCATCGACGTCGACCGAAAAGTTCGTGTAGGTCATGGAGAAGTTCCTCCTTGAAAATCTGTTGCGTCAGCGAAAGAGCGCGACGGTGAAACTGCGGGCCTCTCCCCGTTTACGGGGAGAGGATGCCGGCAGGCAGGTGAGGGGCGGAGTTGACGTCGCCGATCCAGGCGCAGCCCCTCATCCGGCCTCCCGAGTTCAATCGAGGGGCGGGCCACCTTCTCCCCGTGAACGGGGAGAAGGAAAAGCGTCACACCCTCTCGATGATCGTCGCGGTGCCCATGCCGGCGCCGATGCACAGCGTCACGAGTGCCGTGTTCAGGTCGCGGCGCTCGAGTTCGTCGAGCACGGTGCCGAGGATCATCGCGCCGGTGGCGCCCAGCGGGTGGCCCATGGCGATGGCGCCGCCATTGACGTTGATCCTGTCGTGCGGGATCTCGAAGGCCTGCATGTAGCGCAGCACGACGCTCGCGAAGGCCTCGTTGAGCTCGAACAGGTCGATGTCCGAGAGCTTCATCTTGGCGCGCTTCAAGAGCTTCTCGGTCACGTCGACCGGGCCGGTCAGCATGATCGCCGGCTCGGAGCCGATGTTGGCGAAGGCGCGGATGCGCGCGCGCGGCTTGAGGCCCATCGTCTTGCCGGCCTTCTTCGAGCCGAGCAGCACTGCCGCCGCGCCGTCGACGATGCCCGACGAATTGCCGGCGTGGTGGACGTGGATGACCTCTTCCAGCTCCGGATAGCGCTGCACGGCGACCGCGTCGAAGCCGCCCATCTCGCCGGGAATGACGAAGGACGGCTGCAGTTGGCCGAGCGACTGCATGTCGGTGGTCGGGCGCATGTGCTCGTCATGGGCGAGGATGGTCAGGCCGTTCTGGTCCTTCACCGGCACGACCGACTTGTTGAAGTAGCCCTTCTCCCACGCCTTGGCGGCGCGCTTCTGGCTCTCGACCGCATAGGCGTCGACGTCGTCGCGCGAGAAACCGTACTTGGTGGCGATCAGGTCGGCCGACACGCCCTGCGGCATGAACCAGGCAGGCAAGCCGACCGAAGGGTCCATGAACCAGGCACCGCCCGACATGCCCATGCCGACGCGCGACATCGACTCGACGCCGCCGGCAATGACGATCTCGTCTGCCCCTTGCGCGATCTTGGCCGCGCCGAAATTGATGGCGTCGAGGCCGGAAGCGCAGAAGCGCGAGATCTGCATGCCCGGCGCCTTGTTGTCATAGCCGGCCTCGAAGGCGGCCGAGCGCGGGATCACCGAGCCTGCTTCGCCGACCGGGTCGACGCAGCCGAAGATGATGTCGTCGACCTGGGCGGTGTCGAGCCCGTTGCGGTCGCGCAGGGCTTCCAGCACCTTGGCGCCGAGGCGCACCGCCGGGACTTCGTGAAGGGAACCGTCCTTCTTGCCCTTGCCGCGCGGCGTGCGCACGGCGTCATAGACAAAAGCGTCAGCCATTTTTCGTCTCCTTTAAGGCCAAGCCCTGCGATTTCTCCGCATGGCTTTGCGTCTGCAGTCGACCCCCGCTCCGTCTCGGCTTCGCCTCGACACCTCTCCCCCGTTCGACGGGGGAGAGGAAAGGCAAGCTGTCCCGGCGCTACTCCAGCTTGGGTTCCTCTCCCCCGGGCAGGGAGAGAGGTGGCCCGCAGGGCCGGAGTGGGGGTGGTTCAATCTTCCGCTACAAGCTCCTCGCGATGAGCAGCTTCATGATCTCGTTGGTGCCGCCGTAGATGCGCTGCACGCGGGCATCGCGATACATGCGGGCGATGGGATATTCATTCATGTAGCCATAGCCGCCGAACAGCTGCAGGCACTCGTCGACGATCTTGCACTGCAGGTCCGACAGCCAGTACTTGGCCATCGAGGCAGTTACCGGATCGAGGCCGCCGGAAATGTGACGAGCGACGCAGTCGTTGTAGAAGACGCGCCCGATCGTCGCCTCAGTCTTGAGTTCGGCCAGCTTGAACTGGGTGTTCTGGAAATCGAGGATCGCCTTGCCGAAGGCCTTGCGCTCCTTGACGTAATCGATGGTGGCGGCGAGCGCCCGCTCGATCATGGCAATGGCGCCGGTACCGATCTGCAGTCGCTCCTGCGGCAGCTGCTGCATCAGTTGCACGAAGCCCTGCCCTTCCTCGGCACCGAGCAAATTGGAGGTCGGCACGCGCACGTCGTTGAAGAACAGCTCGGAGGTGTCGTTGGCCTTCAGCCCGATCTTGTCGAGGTTGCGGCCGCGCTCGAAGCCCTCGACCTCGTCGGTCTCGACGACGATCAGCGAGGTACCCTTGGCGCCCTGCGAGGGGTCGGTCTTGGTCACGACGATGATCAGATTCGCCAGCTGGCCGTTGGTGATGAAGGTCTTGGAGCCGTTGATGCGGTACTGGTTGCCGTCCTTCTCGGCGCGCGTCTTCACGCCCTGGAGGTCGGAGCCGGCGCCCGGCTCGGTCATGGCGATGGCGCCGATCAGCTCGCCGGTCGCCATCTTGGGCAGCCACTTCTTCTTCTGCTCTTCCGAGCCGTAGTGAAGGATGTAGGGCGCGACGATCGAATTGTGCAGGGCGATGCCGAAGCCGTCGACGCCGACATGGCCGATTGCCTCGATGATGGCGCTCTCATGGGCGAAGGTGCCGCCCGAACCGCCATATTCCTCGGGCATCGAGGCACAGAGCAGGCCGGCCGCGCCCGCCTTCTCCCAGCTCGCGCGGTCGACCATCTCGTTCTTCTCGAACTCGTCGTAGCGCGGCAGGATTTCTTCCGTCAGGAAGCGGTGTGCCATGTCGTAGAGCATACCGACTTCCTCGCCCGCCCAGGCGGGCTTGGGTAATGAAAGGACTTCGGCTGGGTTGATCATTCGCTTCCTCCCAAAGTCACCGTCTAGACACCCCCCTCTGGCCTGCCGGCCATCTCCCCCGCAAGGGGGGAGATTGGCTGTCGCGATGGCATCCGCCAATCTCCGACGTTGCAGGACGAGCGCTGAAACTGAAACTGTTGATCTCCCCCCTTGCGGGGGAGATGCCCGGCAGGGCAGAGGGGGGTGCGAAGAAACGCCAAGCCGGACATCACGTTTCTAGAACGCCTCCGCCGGAAGCGCCATCATGGTCGCCGAGCCGGTCGAGATGCGGGCGAGATGCGCCGCGGTCTCGGGCATGACGCGCTCCATGAAGTAGCGGCCGGTCACCAGCTTGGTCTCCAGGAACGCCGCCTGGTCGCTGGCGCCGCCCACGAGCTTGTCCTGCGCGGCCTTCACCATCCGGCCCCACATGTAGCCGAGCGCGACGAGGCCGAAGAGATGCATGTAGTCGGTCGAGGCGGCACCCGCATCGTCCGGGTTGGCCATGCCGTTCTGCACCAGCCACATGGTCGCGGCCTGCAGGTCGTTGAGCCCCTTCTTCAGGCCCTTGGTGTAGGGCGCCATCTTCTCGTCGGCGCGGTTGGCCTCGCAGAATTCGCCGACGTCCTTGAAGAAGGCCTGCACGGCGCGGCCGCCATTGAGGCCGAGCTTGCGGCCGACGAGGTCGAGCGCCTGCACGCCGTTGGCGCCTTCATAGATCATGGCGATGCGAGCATCGCGCACGAACTGGCTCATGCCGTGCTCTTCGATATAGCCGTGGCCGCCGAAGACCTGCTGCGCCATGACGGCATGCTCGAAGCCCTTGTCGGTCAGCACGCCCTTCACCACGGGCGTCATCAGGCCCATGTGGTCCTCGGCCGCCTGGCGCTCGCCTGCCTCTCCGGAGCGGTGGGCGACGTCGGAGTTGATCGCGGTCCACAGCACCAGGGCGCGGCCGGCCTCGTTGAAGGCCTTCATGGTCATCAGCTTGCGGCGGATGTCGGGGTGGACGATGATCGGGTCGGCCTTCTTCTCGGGCGCCTTGGCGCCGGTCAGCGAACGGCCCTGCAGGCGGTCCTTGGCGTAGGCGACGGCGTTCTGGTAGGCGACCTCGGAAACAGCCAGGCCCTGCAGGCCGACGCCGAGGCGCGCCTCGTTCATCATCGTGAACATCGCCTTCAGGCCGCCATTGGCCTCGCCGAGCAGGAAGCCCCTGGCCTGGTCATAATTCATGACGCAGGTCGAGTTGCCGTGGATGCCCATCTTCTCCTCGATCGAGCCGCAGGAGACGGCGTTGCGCTCGCCGGCATTGCCCTGGGCGTCGAGGTTGAACTTGGGCACGATGAACAAAGAGATGCCCTTCACGCCTTCCGGCGCGCCCTCGATGCGGGCCAGCACCAGGTGCACGATGTTCTCGGACATGTCGTGCTCGCCGGCCGAGATGAATATCTTCTGGCCGGAAATCCTGTAGGAGCCGTCGCCGTTGGGCACGGCCTTGGAGCGCAGCAGGCCGAGGTCGGTGCCGCAATGCGGCTCGGTCAGGTTCATGGTGCCGGTCCAGGTACCCTCGACCATCTTGGGCAACCAGGTCGCCTTCTGCTCGTCCGAGCCGTGGACGAGGATCGCCGCCATCGCGCCCTGGGTCAGGCCGGGATACATCATCAGCGCCATGTTGGCCGAGGACATGAATTCGCCGACCGCCGAATGCACGGTATAGGGCAGGCCCTGGCCGCCATGCTCGGCCGGCACGGCCAGGCCCATCCAGCCGCCTTCGCGATACTGGTCGAAGGCTTCCTTGAAGCCCTTCGGCGTGGTCACCGTGCCGTCGTCGTTGCGGACGCAGCCTTCCATGTCGCCGACGCGGTTGAGCGGATGCATGACGTTTTCGGCAAGCTTCGCGCCCTCGGCGAGGATCGCCTCCAGCACGTCGGCGCTGGCGTCGGCAAAACCGGCGAGGTTGCCGTAGCGCTCGTAGCCGAGCACGTCGTTCAGCACGAAAAGGGTGTCCTCGACCGGGGCCCGGAATATCGGCATGCTCTTCCTCCAAGCAAGTTGGTGCCGGCTCCGACGAGACGCTATGCGACACGGAACCGCTTGTCGAACCGCGAATAGCAAAAATTGACGTTTGCGTAAACGTCAATTTTTGCTGATGCCGGCTTTGGAGTCGAAACCCTCGCCACGCGCGCCCTGCAAACGCAGAACGGCCCGGCAGGGTCTCCCCGGCCGGGCCGTCCAAATCGTTGCTCTGGCCGTGCGGCTCAGCCTGCCGCGCTGACCTGCGGTGTCGTGCGCTCGGCCAGCATCTGCCGGACGACAGTCATGTGGTTGGTCAGCTCGTCGATCGCCTCGTCGAGCAGCTGGCGCTGCTTCTGCAGGCGGCCGAGCTGCTTCTCCGACTTGTCGATGGTGAGGCGAAGCTGCTTCGAATTGGTGCCGCTCGGATCGTAGAGATCGATCATCTGCTTGACGTCGCGCAGCGAGAAACCGACCTTCCTGCCGAGCAGGATCAGCTTCAGGCGGGCGCGGTCGCGCCGCGTGTAGAGGCGGGTCGAGCCTTCGCGCTTGGGGTTGAGCAGCCCCTTGTCCTCGTAGAATCGCAACGTCCTCAGTGTCACGCTGTATTTCTTCGCCATCTCGCCGATACGGACATAGTCCTCACCGGTAAGATTGTTTTCATTGGCCGCGGCTTCGGCGACCGATACGAGCTTCATCATCTACTTCCGATATCCCCGATTGCGAGCATGGCGGCGTGGCCTGCGGTGCTCTGATCAAAGCCGAAGGGGGGAGGGCTTTCGATCGTGGTTGCTGTGTAAATGCACTTAAGCGGGTGTTCCCCACCCGACTTACGTTTACGTAAATGCTATAACGATGAGGCGCACCCTACGCAAGGGAAATCTGGTCGCACCTCACCGTGCGGCAGGGTGCCGCGATGTCGCACATTCTTAAGCTTGGTTAAGGGCTTGTTTACCACGTTGGGGGAAATGTGCGCATGTCGGTTCTCCCGTGGTCATCATGTATCGAATTGTTCACGGTTTCGGAGGGCGGCGAGAGCCCCGGAAGCCATATTCCGCGCGGCGCTTCGCAGACCCCGATCCCGGCAAGGATTTGAGACTCTGGTCTTCTGCCAGCACTCTGACCAACGGGCGTTTCGATGAACAGCAAGCGGTCCTATATCGACTCCCTCAACTCCGGCAGGCAGCGCCGCGAGCACGTGTCGCTGGAGGAGCTCAACCGTTCGCTTGAAAAGCTCGAGGCGCGGCTCGACCGCTCGCACGATGAAAGCGCGGAGACGCCTCGCTCCAACTATCGCCAGGCGCCGGCGCCCGGCTACGTCCCGCGCGGCGAGTATGGCCGCAGCAAGCCCTACGAGCGCCCCTACCAGGCGATCGTCCGCGACATCGACCGGGTTCGCGGACAGGAGGACGGCGTCGCCGCGATCGGCAAGATCGCCGGCGAGTTGCGCGCCCTGCGCGACGAGATGCGCCACCAGATGAGCGTCGGCCTGCAGCGCGAGTTCGACCAGTTGCGCAAGGAAATCGACGTCGCCGGCCGCTCCGGCTCGCTTGGCGCGGACAATGCGGAATTCGGGCACGAGCTGGACCGCCTGTCGGGCGCCATCCAGTCGCTGGCCGAACGCAGCGACGACAAGAGCATCAGCATGCTGCGACTCGAGCTCGAACAGTTGCGGGGCTCCGTCGCCGGCCTCGCACGCGAAGAAACCGTCCGCTCCGTCGACCGCCGCTGGGACGAGTTCGATCGCCGCTGGAACGATTTCACCGACCGCATGTCGGCCGGCCAGGCACCCGAAGGCGCGGATCCGGCGCTGGCGGCACTCGCCCATCGCCTCGAACAGATCAACGACGCCGTCGGCAACCTGCCCGAATCGCTGTCGCTGAGGACCATGGAAGACAAGGTCCGTACGCTCGCCAGCGCGGTCGAGCAGTTCGTGCGCCAGCGCGACAGCCACAGCGACGAGATGTTCGGCCTGATCGACGAGCGGCTCGACGAAATCTCGCGCGCCATCGTCGCCTCGACGGTCGCCGCCCAGCCGCATTTCGACCCCGCCCCCTTCGAGCGCGTCGAGGCCCGCATCGCGGCGCTGGCCGCCCAGATCGAGGAAGTCGTCGCCGACCAGCCGACCGCCGAGATCATCGAGCGCCTCAACCTGCTTTCCGACCGCGTCGACCACATCGCGGCGCGCAGCGACGTGCCCGAGCAGGCCGTCGAGCGCCTCGGCCGCCAGATCTCGCTCATCGCCGACAGGATCGAGCGCCAGCCGGCCGCACCCGACACCGGCCTGATCTTCGAGGGCATCGAGCAGCGCTTCGACGCGCTCGCCGACGTGTTCGAACGCCGGCAGGGCGATGCGATGGAACACGGCAACGCCCTGTTCCGCGACCTCGAGCACCGCCTCGAAGACCTCGCCCAGCGGCTCGACCGGCAGTCGGCGCAACCCGCCGCCGACCAGCGCGGCATCATGGAGGCGATCGACGCACGCTTCACCGCCTTCGCCCAGCGGCTCGAAACCAATCGCCCCGACGCGGCGACCGAGCAGGCCATGCGCGGCCTCGAAAAGCGGCTCGAGGACATCTCGCACCGTCTCGAAATTTCCTCGGCCCAGGTCGCAAGCATGGATCCGGGCCTGATCCGCAGCCTCGAGGCGCAGGTGAGCGAATTGTCGGCGCATCTCGCCCGTCCAGGCGCGTCGCTGCCGGAGTTCGAGGACATCCATCCGCGTCTCGAAGAGATCGAGCGCTCGATCGCGGGCAACCATCGCGCCCTCGTCGAGGCTGCCCGCCAGGCTGCCGAGGACGCCGTGCGCGGCTTCACCGGCTCGGCCGCGGAGTCGGTCGCCGTCGAGGGCCTGGCGCAGGACCTCAAGGCGCTCGAGGCGCTGGCGCGCCGCTCGGACGAGCGCAACGGCAAGACCTTCGAAGCCATCCACGACACGCTGCTCAAGATCGTCGACCGCCTCGGCTCGCTGGAAAGCAGCGGCAAGGCGCCGGCCGAGATGCCGCCGGCCTCGGTCGCCGAACTGCTCACCGCGCCGATCGCTGAGTCGGAGCCGGTGCGCACCGTGCTCGAAAGCCCGTCGCTGGCGCCCGACGAACCGGCGCCGCTGCCGGAAGAGCCCGCCACCTTCGGCCGCCGCGGCACCGACCGCCTGGTGCCGGATGAACGCAGCGCCCGCAGCCCGGCCCAGGCCGCGGCGGAAGCCGCCGCCGCAGTTGCCGCGCTCGACGGCGTCCGCGCCGACAAGAACGAGCAGAAGCCCGGCAAGAGCTCGATGTTCGGCGGCATCGCCCGCGCCTTCGCGAGAAAGCCCAAGGAACAGCCGGCCGCGGCGGAACCTTCGGAGCCGGTGGCCATCGTTTCGACGCCCGAGGTTTCGCTCGACGCGCCGCTCGACCCCAAGGTGGTCAATCGTCCGCTGGAGCCCGGCTCCGGCGCACCCGACCTCAGCGCCATCATGCGCCGCGTCCGCGACGAGCGCGGCCAGACCGGACGCGCCGGCGAGACCGACGCCGCCAAGGCCGATTTCATCGCGGCGGCCCGCCGCGCCGCCCAGGCCGCGGCCGCCGAGGCCGAGGCACTGAAGCGCAGTTCCGATCTCAAGGGCCCGGTGCGGGCACTGCGCATCGGCGACCTGATCAAGGCGCGGCGCAAGTCGGTGCTGATGGCCGTCGGCGCCGTCATGCTCGCCCTTGCCGGCATGCAGCTCGGCAAGGCGTTCCTCGACGATCCGGTAGCGACCGCAAGTATCGTCACCCGGTCACCTGCCGAGGCTGCAAAGGCCGAAGCACCGGCCCAAGCGGTGAAGGAAGCGATCGCCCCCAAGGCCGCCGAGATGCCGGCCGCCCCGGCCGTCGAAGTCACAAGTGCGGAACAGCCGATGGACGATGTCGGCGAGACCGCCCCGGTCGACTTGGCGCTCGATCGCAGCAGCACCCAGTCCATCCCGGCGGCGCCGGCCGTCTCCGAGCAGCCGGCCCCGGCGGCAACGGTGCCCGCGGCAATGCCGGCGGTACCCGGGAGCATCGGCCCCATGGCGCTGCGCGAGGCGGCGAATGCCGGCGACCCCAGGGCGCTGTTCGAGATCGGCGTCCGCTTCGCCGAAGCCCGCGACGCGGACCTGAAGTCCGCCTCGCAATGGTACGAGAAATCGGCCGAGCTCGGCTTCGCCCCGGCCCAGTACCGCATCGGCAACATGTACGAGAAGGGCCTCGGCGTGGACCGCGACGTCTCGAAGGCCAAGACCTGGTACCAGCTCGCCGCCGCGCAGGGCAATGCCAGCGCCATGCACAACCTGGCGGTGCTGCTCGCCATGGGCGCCGACGGAACCGTCGACAACGACACGGCCGCCCGCTGGTTCATCGACGCCGCCGAACTCGGCGTCAAGGACAGCCAGTTCAATCTCGGCATCCTCGCCGCCAAGGGCGTCGGCATGAAGCAGAATCTCGAGGAGTCCTACAAGTGGTTCGCCCTCGTCGCCAAGCAGGGCGATGCCGACGCCGCCTCCAAGCGTGACGAGGTCGCCAAGGCGCTGCCGCCGGAACAGCTCAAGCGCGCCAAGGCGGCGGCCGAACTCTGGCAGGCCAAGGCCCTCGACCCCGCCGCCAATTCCGCCGACGTTCCCGCCGCCTGGCAGGAGGCCCCGGCTGCCGGCGTGGACGTGAAGAAGGCCATCGGCAACGTCCAGGCCATCCTCAACAAGAACGGCTACGACGCCGGCAAGCCCGACGGCATGATGGGCCAGAAGACCAAGGACGCCATCGTCGCCTTCCAGAAGGACAACGGCATGTCCCCGACCGGGGAGGTCGACCGCAAGCTGGTTCAGGCACTGCTCGACCGCAAATGAGCGCCGAACGGCGGCGTTTGTCGCCGCCGTCTTTACCGGGCGGTTAACTGATTGAGATATTTTCCGTTTCGAGCGCGGTTCGTTTGACTTCGCCGCAATGTCGGCGCAAGTAGCCGCTACGGCATGTCCCCGGAGATCGACAGCGATTTTCGGATAGGAACATGCACAGGTTCCTGGTGCACCGGCGCCCGCAAACGGGCGGCGGCATGTTGTTTATTTTGTAGAGACTGACGGGTGGGCATCTATCTCCCGATCGCGGAAATGTCGGTCAACGTGTTCGTGCTGCTGGCGATGGGGGCTGCGGTCGGCTTCCTGTCGGGCATGTTCGGGGTCGGCGGCGGCTTCCTGATCACGCCGCTCTTGATCTTCTACAATATCCCGCCGGCGATCGCGGTCGCCACCGGCGCCAACCAGGTCATCGCCTCCTCCTTCTCGGGCGCGCTCGCCCATCTCAAGCGCGGCACCCTCGACTTCAAGCTCGGCACGGTGCTGCTGGTCGGCGGCATCGCCGGCTCGGCCGCCGGCGCCTTCGTCTTTGCGCTGCTGCGCGCCATCGGCCAGCTCGACCTGTTCATCTCCTTGCTCTACGTCGTCTTCCTCGGCACCGTCGGCGGGCTGATGCTGGTCGAAAGCGTCAATGCGCTGCGGCTCACCAAGGGCGGCGTGCCGCCGGCCTTGAAGAAGTCGGGCCAGCACAACTGGATCCACCGCCTGCCCTTCAAGATGCGCTTCCGCACCTCGAAGCTGTTCGTCTCGGTCATTCCCGTGCTCGGCATCGGCGCCGGCATCGGCTTCCTCTCCGCCATCATGGGCGTCGGCGGCGGCTTCATCATGGTGCCGGCGCTGATCTACCTGCTCAAGGTGCCCACCAACGTCGTCGTCGGCACCTCGCTGTTCCAGATCGTCGTCGTCTCCGCCTTCACCACGCTGGTGCATTCCTCGACCAACCAGACCGTCGACATCATCCTGGCGCTGGTGCTGATGATCGGCGGCGTGGCGGGCGCCCAATACGGCGCCAAGGCCGGCCAGAAGCTGCGTGGCGAGCAGCTGCGCGCCCTGCTTGCGCTGCTGGTGCTGGCCGTCGCGCTCCGCCTCGGCTTCGACCTCTTCGTCAAGCCGCAGAACCTCTATTCGCTGACTGCACCCAGCGGGGGCACGCTGTGAAGGCGGCCGCGGCCACCGCCGCCCTCGCAGCCACGCTCGCCGCCATTCTGACCACGGCGCTTCCGGCCCGGGCCCAGGAGGTCCCTGCCGAAAACATCCAGATCGGGCTGTCCACCGACCGCGTCGCCATCACCGCCGACTTCGCCGGCGCCGACCTCACCATCTTCGGCGCGCTCGAGAACGCCGACCCCCAGGTCACCCGCCAGGGCCGCTACGACGTCATCGTCGTGCTCGAAGGGCCGGCCCGCCCGGTGGTGGTGCGCCGCAAGGACCGCATCCTCGGCATGTGGATCAACACCCGCTCGGAAACCTTCGTCAACGTGCCGGTGTCCTATTCCATGGCCACCACCCGGCCGCCGCAGGACGTCACCACCCCCAACAGCTACAAGCAGCTGTCGCTCGGCATCCCCAACATCTATCTCGAGCCCGACGACAAGCGCGGCAACCCCGTCACCATCCAGGAGTTCACCGACGCGCTGCGCGAGCGCAAGGAAGGGCTCGGCCTCTACTCCGACAATGTCGGCGGCGTCCAGTTCCTGTCGCAGAACCTGTTCCGCGCCACCCTCCACCTCGCCCCCAACGTGCCGGTCGGCACCCACAAGGCGCGCGCCTTCCTGTTCCGCAACGGCCTGTTCGTCAAGGAAACCTCGACCCAGCTCGCCATCGTCAAATCGGGCTTCGAGCAGACCATCTACCGCTTCGCCAACGACCACGGCTTCGGCTACGGCCTCTTCGCCATCGCCCTTGCCATGTTCACCGGCTGGCTCGGACGCATCATCTTCCGGAAAGACTGAGGCGGCCCGGGCAGGTTTCGCGCTGCCCCTCATCCGGTCCTGAGTTTACCGAAGGGCCGGCACCTTCTCCCCGCAATGACGGGAGAAGGACAAGCGGCTACGCCGATGTCCCCCTCGCCCCGTTTACGGGGAGAGGGTAAGGGTGAGGGGCTCTGAACAACCCTACCCCGGCCGCAGAAGCGATCCCGCAATCGCATACACCCGGCTGGTGCCGATCATGTAGGCGGTCGGCGCGCCCTCGCGGAACATGCCCCTGTAGGCACGGTCGAGCACGTTGAGCGAGCCGGTGAAGGCGCCGAAGGCCGGCATCACCAGCCGCGCGCCGTCGCTGGCAAAGCAGCGCCGCCTGACCGAGCGGCCGCGCTGGACGATCCTGGCGCAGGGATGCAGATGCCCGGCAATCTCGCCCTCGGCATGGCCGGCCGACGGCTCGTGGCGGAACACGAGGCCTGCGACCGCCAGTTCCTCGACCGTCTCGCCCGGCAGGTCGGCCGGTGCCTCGGGGTCGTGGTTGCCCGCGATCCAGAACCAGTTCCGCCCCTTCATCATGGCCGTCAGGCTCACGCGGAACGGATCTGGCAGGCGCTCGGCGCCCTCGCCGTCGTGAAAACTGTCGCCGAGGCTGACAATGGTACGCGGCTGGTAGTCCGCGACCACCTCGGCCAGGCGGGCAAGCGTCGCCGCCGTGTCATAGGGCGGGATCAGCCGGCCGCGGCGGGCATGGGAAGACCCCTTCTCCAGATGCAGGTCGGAGACGACGAGCAGGTCGAGTTCGGGGAAATGGGCGACGCCGCGCCAGTCGCAGGCGGCGCGCACGCCAGCGACCGCGATCACCTCGCAGCCTGCCCTGGTCAGATCGCGCGCGGCTAGGTTCATGCGCTTCCCATCGCCTCTTCGATCAGGTCCGCCGCCTCCAGAAGCAGGGAGTCGTGCGCCTCGCCATTGACCGGCTCCTTGCCGATCTCGAGCATGACCGGCACCGCCAGCGGCGAAATCTGGTCGAGCATCTTATGAACGATTCGGCCGCGGATGCGCGAGAGCATCTCGGCCAGCCTCCTGACATCGAGCAGCCCGCTCGCGGCATCCGCCCGCGTCGCCCTGAGCAGGATGTGGTCGGGCTCATGGCTGCGCAAGACGTCGTAGATGAGGTCGGCCGAAACCGTCACCTGCCGGCCGCTCTTCTCCTGCCCGGGAAAACGCTTCTCGATCAGGCCGGAGATCACCGCGCAGTTGCGGAAGGTGCGCTTGAGCAGCCAGCTGTCGGCCAGCCACGCCTCGAGATCGTCGCCCAGCATGTCCTCGTCGAACAGCTCGGCCAGCGACGGTTTTTTCGCCCTGAACATGTGGCCGAGGTCGCCCAGCGCCCAGATGGCGAGCGAGTAGTCGGTGGCGACGAAGCCGAGCGGCCGCGCGCCCATGCGCTCCAGGCGGCGGGTCAAAAGCATGCCGAGCGTCTGGTGCGCCAGCCGGCCCTCGAAGGGATAGGCCACCATGTAGAAGCGCTCGCCGCGCGGAAAGGTCTCGACCAGCAGGTCTTCCTTGCGCGGCAGCACGGATTTTTCCTGCTGGATGCGCAGCCAGTCGGCCACCTGCTCCGGCAGCGCCTTCCAGCGCGCGGGGTCGGCCAGCATGCCGCGCACCTGGTCGGCGAGGTATGTCGACAGCGGAAACTTGCCGCCGGCATAGGACGGCACCAGCACGTTGCCGGCGCCGCCGGTCGAGACGTAGCACTCGTTCTCGCGGATGCCCTCGAAACGCAGCACCTTGCCGGCGAACATGAACATGTCGCCGACAGATAGGGTCTCGACGAAATACTCCTCGATCTTGCCGAGCACCGGCCCGCCGCGCAACGCAACCGATGCGGCGCTGCCTGCGCCCACCCTGCCCTTGGCGCGCGTGTACCGCACGTTCAGCATCGGCGCCTCGATGATGGTGCCGACGTTCAGCCTGTATTGCTGGGCGATGCGCGGGTTGGAGACCCGCCACTTGCCGTCCTTGGTCTTGCGGATGCGGGCATAGCGCTCGTAGCTGCGCAGCGCGTAGCCGCCGGTGGCGACGAAATCGACGACGCGGTCGAAGCTGTCGCGGTCGAGCCCGGCATAGGGTGCCGCGCCCGTCACCTCGGCATAGAGCTCATCGGCGTCGAATGGCGCACCGCAGGCACAGCCCAGAACGTGCTGGGCCAGCACGTCGAGCGCACCCTCGATCAGCGGCGGCGTGTCCTGCGCGCCGAGATAATTGGCCTCCAGTGCCGCCCGGCACTCAAGAACCTCGAAGCGGTTGGCCGGCACCAGGATCGCCCGGCTCGGCTCGTCCATCCGGTGGTTGGCGCGGCCGATGCGCTGGGCGAGCCGGCTGGCACCCTTGGGCGCGCCGACATGCACGACGAGATCGACGTCGCCCCAGTCGATACCGAGGTCGAGCGTCGAGGTGGCGACGACGGCGCGCAGGCTGTTGTCGGCCATCGCCTTCTCGACCTTGCGGCGCCGGCCGACGTCGAGCGAGCCGTGATGGAGCGCTATCGGCAAATTGTCGTCGTTGACGCGCCACAACTCCTGGAACAAGAGCTCCGCCTGGCTGCGGGTGTTGACGAACAGAAGCGTCGTCCTGTGCCTGCGGATCGCGTCGTAGACATCGGGGATGGCATAACGCGCCGAATGGCCCGACCACGGCACGCGCTCCTCGGAATCGAGGATTGATATTTCGGGCTTGGCTCCCCCCGACACGGTGATCAGATCGGCCATGTTGGCGCTGCCAACACCCTCCCCCTTGTGGGGAGGGCCGCCCGAAGGGCGGGGTGGGGGTTCGCCTGCGCCGCTGGAAGTCACCCCCACTCCGACGCTGCGCGTCGACGTACCGGGGCGAGCAGCAGGTCTCGCCCGTCCTGCGCGCCCCCACAAGGGGGAGGGCAAAGTGCCCTGCCTCACCAGCCAGCGCCTCAGCTCGTCCGGTTCGGCCACCGTCGCCGACAGGCCGATGGCCTGCAGGTTCGGCACGAAGGCCCTGAGACGCGCCAGCCCGAGCGACAAAAGATGCCCGCGCTTGGAGGTCACCAGCGAGTGCAACTCATCCAGCACGATGTAGCGCAGGCCGTTGAAGAAGCGGTCGGCGTCGGGCGAGGCGATCAGCAGCGCCAGCTGTTCCGGCGTCGTCAGCAAAATGTCGGGCGGCGACAGCTTCTGACGGGTGCGCTTGTGCTGCGGCGTATCGCCGGTGCGCGTCTCCATCGTGATCGGCAGGTTCATCTCGTCGACCGGCTTGCCGAGGTTGCGCTCGATGTCGACGGCGAGCGCCTTGAGCGGCGAGATGTAGAGCGTGTGCACGCCGCGCTGCGGCTCGCCCGGCCGCTTCTTCGGCCTGACCGCCAGGTCCGTCAACGCCGGCAGGAACCCGGCCAGCGTCTTGCCCGCGCCGGTGGGGGCGATCAGCAGCACCGAGTTGCCCTGCTGGGCACTTGCCAGCAAATCGAGCTGATGCGCGCGCGGCGACCAGCCACGCTCGGCGAACCATCGCACGAATGGTTCCGGCAGCATGGCAGGGCTCGAATTCGGCTCCAGTCGCGCTTGGCTCGTCACGCCCCATGCCTAGCGCGGGGATCGTGCCGCGCCAAGCGAAATCTGGAACAAAAAGGGATCAAGAGACCTTCGTAGGCCGTGATCCGTCCCACCCCCCTCTGCCCTGCCGGGCATCTCCCCCACAAGGGGGGAGATTAGGCCTTCGCCGGCGCCGCAGCCAATCGCCAACGTAGCAGCCTGCCCTTTGCAACCTTTCAGGACGAGCATTGCCGGCGACGAGACTAATCTCCCCCCTTGTGGGGGAGATGCCCGGCAGGGCAGAGGGGGGTGGAACGGAACGCGAGTTACCCGACTTGCATCCCGAGGGCTGCCGTATCAAATGGCGACCCCACAAATCCGAGCCCGCACCATGACCGACACAGCCTCCCACGAAGCCCGCATCACCGAGCTGGAAAAACTCGTCCGCGAGCTTCAGGCGCAGATCGAAACGCTGAACAAGCAGGCAGGCATCACCCCAAAGCCCGCGGAAAAGCCGCTGCGCTCGCGCGGCATGCTCGGCAGCCCGAGCGGCAGCAGCCGGCGCTAGGCCGGCCGCTGCGTCACCACGATCAGCCCCTCGACCGGCTCGCGGCGGTCCTGGCGGATGACGGCGCGCTCCAGCGACACCAGCTTCAGGCCGGCGGCGGCGATCAGCCCGTGCACATAGGCCTCGGAATGCGCGTAGCGGCGCGACTCCTGGAGCGCGAAGGCGCCCTCGCCGGCAAAGCGCTCGACCGAGAACGCAAAGACGCCGCCCGGCGCCAGCATCTTCATGACGCTCGCGAACACAGGATCGAGCGCGCCGAGATACATGAACACATCCGCCGCGGTGACGAGATCGGCCGCCTCGCCCGCGAACTCCAGTTCCTGCAAATCGGCCTTGACCAGATTGTCATAGACGCCCTTGTCGCGGGCCTTGCGCAGCATCTCGGCGGAGATGTCGTAGCCATCCAGCCGCTTCGCCACAGGCCTCAGCTTCACGCCCATCAGGCCGGTGCCGCAGCCGAGGTCGACGGCATGCTCGAACGCGTTGCGCCCCGTTGCCCCGATCGCCGCCGCCAGAAGCTCCGGCACGCGGTAGTGCAGCGTCTCGACCAGCGCGTGGTCGAATTTCTCCGCATACTGGTCGAACAGCATCTCGACGAAGGCGCTGGGCGGGCTGTCGGCGGCGGGTGCCGCCCCGATCAGCTGCAGCTTGAGCGCGGCCCCCGGCCGGTCGGCAGGCTCGAGCTTCAGCGACATGCGCCAGGCCTCGGCAGCGGCGTCGAGCGCGCCGGCTGCCTCCTGCATCTCGCCCAGTCGGAACCAGCCCATCGCCCAACCGGGCGCGAGTTCCAGCGCGCCGAGCATCAGTTCGGCGGCGGCGGCATGGTCGCCCGAGGCGAACAGCATTTCGGCATAGTCCGCCCGCCGGTCGGCAAGCAGGTCGTTGGAAGAGAGCTGCAACGGCGTCAAGCGCGGCAATCCATGACAAGGAAGGTGGCGCGCATTACTGCCAAACCGGCCTTCCACGCAAGCGGCAAATGCCTATCTTGATGGGATGCGGCCCAGCGACCTGCTTCACTCCCGCCCCGAGGGGCTCTACTGCCCGCCAGGCGATTTCTACATCGACCCGGTGCGTGCGGTCGACCGCGCGCTGATCACACATGGCCATTCCGACCACGCCCGCCCCGGCCACGCCAAGGTGCTGGCGACGCGCGAGACGCTCGACATCATGGCGATCCGCTGCGGGCCGGATTTCGCCGGTACCACCCAGGCGATGGCACTGGGCGAGAAGATCCGACTCGGCGACGTCACCGTGTCGTTCCACCCCGCCGGCCATGTGCTGGGCTCGGCGCAGATATCGGTCGAGCGCAACGGCATGCGCATCGTCGCCTCCGGCGACTACAAGCGGGCCAAGGACCCGACCTGCGCTGGCTTCGAGGTGGTGCCCTGCGACGTGTTCATCACAGAGGCCACCTTCGCCCTTCCGGTCTTCCGCCACCCAGACGCCTCCGGCGAGATCGGCAAGCTGTTGAAATCCACCAAGCAGTTTCCCGAACGTGCCCACCTCGTCGGCGCCTATGCGCTCGGCAAGGCGCAGCGCGTGATGCGGCTGTTGCGAGACCAGGGCTACGACAAGCCGATCTACATCCACGGCGCGCTGACCCGCCTCAGCGAATATTACCAGAGCCAGGGCGTCGACCTCGGCGAGCTCCAGCCGGCGACCGTCGAGGACGGCGACAAGGCAGACTTCGCCGGCGCGATCATCGTCGCGCCCTCCTCCACCTTCGCCGACCGCTGGGCCCGCCGCTTCCCCGACCCGCTCGCCGCCTTCGCCTCGGGCTGGATGCGCATCCGCCAGCGCGCCAAGCAGGGCGGCGTCGAACTGCCGCTGATCATCTCCGACCATTCCGACTGGAACGAGCTGACCGCCACCATCGCGGAAACCGGCGCCGGCGAAGTCTGGGTCACCCACGGCCGCGAGGAGGCGCTGGTGCGCTGGTGCGAGCTCAACGGCATAGCGGCGCGGCCTCTGCATCTGGTGGGCTATGAGGATGAGGGCGATTGAGGATGGTCACATCCGCTATCCTTTACAGGCTCTGCTCGACCAACACTGTTCGGTTTGCGGGACAGCGCCCCCCTCTGTCCTGCCGGACATCTCCCCCGCAAGGGGGGAGATTGGCAGCGTCGCCGTCTCCGCTCACTCTGCGACCTTGCAGGACGAACACCGCCGGCGACGAGACTGATCTCCCCCCTTGCGGGGGAGATGGCCGGCAGGCCAGAGGGGGGCAACGTAGAGCGAAGACCTCGCCGGAAGCAGTTCTCCCATGAACCGCTTCGCCGAACTCCTCGACCGCCTGGTGCTGACGCCGTCCCGAAACGGCAAGCTGAAGCTCATCACCGACCACTTCCGCGCTGTCGAAGACCCCGACCGCGGGCTGGCGCTCGCGGCGCTGACCGGCGAACTCGACATCGCCTCGGTCAAGCCGGCGATGCTGCGCCAGCTCGTCTCCGAGCGCATGGACCCCATCCTCTTCGGCTATTCCTACGACTATGTCGGCGACCTCGCCGAGACGGTGTCGCTGGTCTGGCCTGAACCTGGCGGCCGCGCATCGCCTGCGTCACCCCCACCCCCCACCCCTCCCCACGAGGGGGAGGAGGACGTCAGCGTCTCAGAATCCCCCTGCCCCTCGTGGGAAGGGGTAAGGGGTGGGGGTCTTCCAGAACACAAACCAAGCCACGACATCACCCTGGCCGAGGTGGTGCAAAAACTCCAATCCGCCAGCCGCTCCGACGGCCCGGCCGTGCTCGCGCGCCTGCTCGACCAGGCCGGCACCTCTTCCCGCTTCGCCATCATCAAGCTCGTCACCGGCGGCCTGCGCATCGGCGTCTCGGCCCGGCTCGCCAAGCAGGCGCTGGCCGATCTCGGCGCGGTCGACGTCGCCGAGATCGAGGAGCTGTGGCACGGTCTTGCCCCGCCCTATGCCGGCCTGTTCGCCTGGCTGGAGGGCAAGGCGCCGAAACCCGAGAAGGCTGCGCGTGCGCTGTTCCGGCCGGTCATGCTGTCCAACCCGCTCGGTGACGGCGACCTCGAAAGGCTCGATCCCGCCGACTACGCCGCCGAATGGAAATGGGACGGCATCCGCGTCCAGGCCGTCGCCGAGGCCGGCATCCGCCGGCTCTATTCGCGCACCGGCGACGACGTCTCCGGCGCTTTCCCCGACGTGGTCGCGGCCATGGATTTCGACGCGGCCCTCGACGGCGAGCTGCTCGTCGGCGTGCCCCGCGAGGCGACCGGCACCTTCTCGGACCTGCAGCAGCGGCTCAATCGCAAGACCGTGTCGGCCAGGATGCAGGACCGCTATCCAGCCTTCGTGCGCTGCTACGACCTGCTGCAGCTCGGCGGCGAGGACCTGCGCGAGCACCCCTTCACCACGCGCCGCGCCCGCCTCGAAGCCTTCGTCGCCACGCTCGATCCCGACCGCTTCGACCTGTCGCCGCTGGTCGCCTTCGACGGCTGGGCGCAGCTCGAGGAGATGCGCAGCAGCCCGCCGCACCCGATCATCGAGGGCGTCATGCTGAAGCGGCTGGATTCACCCTACCTCGCCGGCCGCCCCAAGGGCCCGTGGTTCAAGTGGAAGCGCGATCCGCACACGGTAGATGCCGTGCTGATGTACGCCCAGCGCGGGCATGGCAAGCGCTCGAGCTTCTATTCAGACTACACCTTCGGCGTATGGTCGGGAGCGGAGGGTGCCGAAGAGCTGGTGCCGGTGGGAAAAGCCTATTTCGGCTTCACCGACGAGGAGCTCAAACAGATCGACAAGTTCGTCCGCGACAACACCATCGAGCGTTTCGGTCCGGTGCGCTCGGTCCGTGCCGACAGGGCCAACGGGCTGGTGCTGGAGGTCGCCTTCGAGGGCCTGAACCGCTCGACCCGCCACAAGTCGGGCGTCGCCATGCGCTTCCCCAGGATCTCGCGCCTGCGCTGGGACAAGCCGCCGGCGGAAGCCGACCGCATCGAGACGCTGCAGGCGCTGCTCGACTAAGCATGGTCCCGAAAAGTGGACGCCGGTCTTCGGACAAGATCATGCCCGATGAAAGGCCGACAGCTACTCGGTCACCGACACCCTGATCTCGTAGATGTCGACCGCCTTGCCCTGCTGCTCGAAGTCAGGGCTGATGGCGATGGTGCCGCCGCGGGCTGGCTGCTTGTCGGGCACGTCCATCTCGAACAGGTATTCGCCGCGCTCGTAGCCGACGAGATAGCGCTTGCGGCCGCAGTCGCCGAGTTCGCCGAAGTCGCAGTCGATCGCCATCTGCGTCTCCTTGCCGTCCTCGGAACGGGCGACCACGTCGAAGACCGCATGCTTGCCGGCGATCTGCTGCAACACGCCCAGGCCGACGTCGAAGCTGATCGCGGCAGCGCCCTTGCCGGAGCGGATCCTGAGGAAGCGGCCGGTATCGTCCTGGGTCATCTCGGCGCTGGCCCCGCTCGGCGCGCTGACGTCGGTCGGATCGGCGGGCGAAAAGACGGAGATCCAGTTGCGGGCCTGGTCGTGCTCGCCCTGCCGCGCCGGCCCCGAATTGGCCCCGCCGGGCACGAAATCCTCGCTCTCGAGCTGCCGCGGCGGGTTCGGCACCGACGTGTCGATCTCTTCCGCCGACTTGAACAGTCCGGTCTGCACCGCCCACCAGGCGCCGATGCCGCCCATGGCAAGCAGCGTCGCGGCAAAGAACATCGCCGCGAACGGTCGCCGCCTTTCGGTTCGGCGCGACGCGCGGTCGGCCCGCCTGCGCTCCGCCCTGGTCAGCTTCTCGTCGATCCCGGCGGCAGGTGGCATCGGCCTGTCGGGAATGATGTCGGGCACGACCGGCGTCACCCCCGAGGCCTTCGCGCCGTTTGGGCTCGCGCCGACCGACACGTTCGGCGCCTTCTTGCCGTTGCCGCCGATCGACACCTCCGGCGCCGCGCGACCGCCGTTGCCGCCGAGCCTCACTTCCGGCGCCGCTCCCGGCCTTGCTGCGCCCAGGTCGGCGACGACCGAAGGGCGGGCCGGCTGGAATTCCGATTCGATCTCGGTGATCTTCGCCTGCAGCGCCTTGCGCCGGTTGATCGCCGCCTCGACGGTCATTGCGGGGTTCGATTTCAGGGCGCGGTCGAGCGCCGCAAAGGCCGCGCGATACACCTTCTCGCGAAATTCGCGGTTTTCGGAATCGCCCTTTTCGAAGGCGTTCCGGATCGCCTTTTCGATCGAATCCAACCGATTTTCCTCGCAACCACGCCTGTGTTGCCAGATGGTTAGCGACAGAGGCGGCATCAATCAACGGCATCGCCCGCGTTTTGTCGTCAAACCGGATACAATGCCGTTGATGAGCCGTGAAAACAGGTCCCGCCTTGCGGCATTGCCGCCACGGCCCGATTTGGGATAGATATGACGTTTACGAAAACGTCAAAGAAGCGGGAGCGACACGTGGCATTGCCTGAAATCCTCGAGAACAAGCTGCGCATCCCCGTCGTCGGGTCGCCGCTGTTCATCATCTCGCATCCGCCGCTGGTGCTCGCCCAATGCAAGGCCGGCATCATAGGCTCCTTCCCCGCGCTCAACGCCCGCCCCGAGGCCCAGCTCGACGAATGGCTGGCCGAGGTCACCGAGGAACTCGCCGCCCACGACACCGCTAATCCGGACCGTCCGGCAGCCCCCTTCGCCGTCAACCAGATCGTGCATCGCTCGAACACCCGCCTCGAGCACGACCTGCGCCTGTGCGTGAAGTACAAGGTGCCTATCGTCATCTCGTCGCTGGGCGCGGTCGAGGAGGTCAACCAGGCCGTCCATTCCTATGGCGGCATCGTGCTGCACGACATCATCCACGACCGCCACGCCCGCAAGGCGATCAAGATGGGCGCCGACGGCCTGATCGCGGTTGCCGCGGGTGCCGGCGGCCATGCCGGCACGCTGTCGCCCTTTGCCCTGGTCCAGGAGATCCGGCAGTGGTTCGACGGCCCGCTCTTGCTCTCGGGCGCCATCGCCAACGGCGGTGCCGTGCTCGCCGCCCAGGCCATGGGCGCCGACCTCGCCTATATCGGCTCGCCCTTCATCGCCACGGAGGAAGCCCGCGCCTCCGGCGCCTACAAGCAGATGATCGTCGAATCCAAGGCGGCCGACATCGTCTACTCCAACCTGTTCACCGGCATCCACGGCAACTACCTCAAGGGCTCGGTGCGCGCCGCCGGCATGGACCCCGACAACCTCGCCGTCTCCGACCCCTCCAAGATGGATTTCGAGGAAGCGGGCAAATACAAGGCCTGGAAGGACATCTGGGGCTGCGGCCAGGGCATCGGCGCCATAGACAAGGTCGTGCCGGTGGCCGAACTGGTCGAGAGGCTTGCCCGCGAATACGCCGCCGCCAAGGCCCGGCTCGCGGCCTGAACCGGAGAAGCCTGCTGCTGGCGGCCTGATAAATCCCTTCGAAGGCGTCTTGAATTCACGACGCTTTGAAGCTATCAGGCACTCACGTCTCGCGGCCTCTCCGGTCGCGCAGCCTGGAAGCCGCTTTAGCTCAGTTGGTAGAGCACATCATTCGTAATGATGGGGTCGCGTGTTCGAGTCACGCAAGCGGCACCAGCCAGTTCAATCACTTGCGCAGAGTTGTGGCGAAGCCCGAAAAGGCCAGCTCACCAATAACCCGCGTCGGGCGGTAAGCAATTCGGCTCCCAGCCTGCTGAGAGCCGATGCTGCCAAGTCCGGGGCTTCTGCCACTTTCGGCCTGACCCTGAAACAGGCCACGCCTTGGCCTCCCTGAAGAACCCTATTTCTTCAGGATCTGGCGGCCGCTGGCTTCCCAGGCGATCATCCCTCCGGTCAGGTCGCTCACCTGCGTGTAGCCGAGTTCGGTCAAGCGTTTCGCAGCCACCGCGCTCATGCGGCCGCTTCGGCAATAGAGCACGACCTTGGCGTTCTTGTCCTTCGGCAGCTTGTCGAGATTCTCGTCCATCTTGTCGAAAGGTATGAATGCGTCCGTGCCCTCGATCTCGCCTTCATAGGGGATGTGGACATTCACGAAGGCGAAGTCCTTCCGTTTCAGCATGCCTGCAAGCTCGTCGCTCGAGATCATGGCGACCTTTCCCATGGAATCCCCTGCCGCCAGGCTGGGGTTCCGGCCGCTGAACGCGACGAGCATGGGCGCCATCAGCGTCGTCAGCAGCACCTTGCGTCTTGTTGTCGGCATTCGAGCTTCCTTTCCTTCGGTCTGACCACAGAACACAACCGCGAGCGTCGCGATTCTCGAGGCGACCCGCCTCGGTGGCATGCCGCCTTTCCCAGGCTCGATTCTCGGCGGTTGTCGGCACTGTGGCCGATCCGGTAGCGCCGGACAAACCGATCGTGTTCACGATTGATTGAAAGACGGCCGGGCCAGTGCAAAAACCCCGCCGCCTTTCCGGCAGCGGGGCATGATCGGTCGTGGTGCGAGGCGCCGAAGTGCGTTGCCGCATCCCGGCGGAGGTAGTCTTAGGGCGCCACAAAAAGCGACGGCGTGACGAGATTCGGACGATAGGTATCCATCGTCGCGCCGTTGCGATCCTCGTCGAGCAGGGTGCCGCTTCCGAAGCTGGCGCGCAGCCCCACCATCAGCTTGTGCGACTGGAAGCTCTCGTCGGCGCCGTTGATCGACAAATCCTCGAACTGATAACGGCCGAAGACCGACCAGGGCGTTTCTGCGAAGCGATAGGTCGCCTGCAGCGCCAGGGCGATCGTGTCGAAGTCGATGTCGACCTCGTCGATGGTCACGCGTTGGAAGCCGAGTTCGGCATCGAAGCGCAGGTTGTCCTGCGCGAAATAGCGCACCACGCCGCGGATGCCCATCAGGTTGAAGTCGACCGGGGCGCCCTCCAGTTCCATGCTGCCATAATAAGCCTGGCCGTAAAGAGTCACCCGGTCGAAATAGACCTGGGCCTCGGGGCCGACCCGCCAGTCCCAAATATCGGGGAAGAAGTCGGAGCCGGGACCCGAGGCTCCATAGGTCTTGACCTCGGCAAATCCGCCGACCGCATAGGATGCCGGGTCGCGCCAATTGAGGTGAACGACGCCGCCGATGCTGCGGAGCGAGTTGTCTTCCGCGCCGATCGCGTCAACCGTCAGGTCGCCCTGGACGTTCCAGCGCTCGGCGAACGGCAGGTTGACGCGCGCGGCACCGCCGGCAGCCCAGATATCTTCGTCGCTTTCCGGGTCGGTCCACAGCCCGCCGCCATAGATTTCGCCGTAGCCGGAAATCTGCCGGGCCGCCTGGCCCTCGATCGGCGCGGTCGGATCGGCAGCAAAGGCCGAAGTGGCAAGCGCCGCCAGTACGACGGTAGAAAGTAGCAATTTCATGTAGCCCCCAAAGAATCCCCTAATGGTAGGCTTTCATAGCGCTAATCTTCGAATACGCTAACCTTGCCCAGGCAGCAGGAAACGTTGCCCTGCGTCTTCGTGCCTTACTGTTGCCGTAGCGTCACACTCGGACGGCCGTAGGTCCGACGCCGCCGATGAGCCCCCTACCAATCGGCTTTGCCTGCCTCTCCGCCCGGCTGTATGAACGTCCCGCACGGGAGCAAATGGAACACATGAGCGCGCGGGATCTTGGCATAGCGGTGGGCACCCTGCCCATCGGCGCGAACAACGCCATCACCGACGTGCCGGGCGTGATGGTCGGGCACCACACGCTGCGTGACGGCGACGTCAACACCGGCGTCACCGCCGTGCTCCCGCACGGCGGCAATCTCTACCGCCGGAAGGTGCTTGCCGCCTCGGATGTCATCAACGGCTTCGGCAAGAGCGTCGGCCTGATGCAGCTCGAGGAGCTCGGCAGCATCGAGACGCCGATCCTGCTCACCAACACCTTCGGCATAGGCACCTGCGCCAACGCCCTGATCCGGCAGGCGATCGCCGCCAATCCCGACATCGGCCGCAAGACGGCGACCGTCAATCCGGTCGTCCTCGAGTGCAACGACGGGCCGCTCTCGGACATCCAGGCGCTCGCCGTCACCGAGGAGCATGTGAGGCTCGCCCTTGCCGACGCCAAGGGCGGCGAAGTCCGGCAGGGCAATGTCGGCGCCGGCACCGGCATGAGCTGCTTCGGCTTCAAGGGCGGCATCGGCACCGCCTCGCGCCGGCTCCGGCTCGGCGGCCGCGAGCATCACCTCGGGGTGCTGGTGTTGTCCAATTTCGGCCGCGCCGGCGACCTCGTCCTGCCCGACGGGCGGCGCCCCTCGCCGCGCGCCAAGGCCGACGCCGAGAAGGGATCGGTCATCGTCGTCCTGGCCACCGACGTGCCGATGGAGGGCCGCCAGATGAGGCGCGTGACGCGCCGGTGCGGCGCGGGGCTGGCGCGGCTGGGTGCGTTCTGGGGGCATGGCAGCGGCGACATCGCCCTGGGCTTCAGCACCGCCGTCAGCATTGACCACGACGAGGCGGCGGATCTCGTCACCCTCAAGGCGCTCAACGAGAACCGCATCGACGAATTGTTCCGCGCCGCCGCCGAAGCCACGCAGGAAGCGGTGCTCAATTCCATGTGCGCGGCCGAAGCCATGCGCAGCCGCGGCACTTTCCGCCCCTCGCTGGCCGACTGGCTGCGCGGATCCGGCGCCGGGCCGGATGGACCTTGAGAGCCGGCCCAGGCGGATTTGCTGTCGACAACGGCCGCCAGGGCAAGCAGCCGCTTGACCATGCATTAGAAACTGCGCACCTTCGCTCGAAATGGAGGAAACGGCCCGGTCGTGGGGATGCGATCCGGGCTGCCGAGGGGGAACAATCATGTCCGACCAGGTCGCGGGGCCGCCCGCCACGCATGCCTTTACGCGCCAGCCGCTGCCGGCGCGCATCGACTGGCTCAATGTCAGCGGCCTCGCCTTCTATCATCTGGTAGCACTTTACGCCCTGCTGCCCTGGTTCTTCTCCTGGACCGGCGTCATCCTCTGCATTGTCGGCATCTATGTCTTCGGCACGCTCGGCATCAATCTGTGCTACCACCGGCTGCTCACCCATCGCGGCTTCACCTGCCCGAAATGGCTGGAGCACGGGCTGGCGATCATCGCCGTCTGCGCCTTTCAGGACACGCCGGCGCGCTGGGTCGCGGTGCATCGCCGCCATCACGAGCACGCCGACGAAGAGCCCGACCCGCACAGCCCCGTCATCACCTTCCTATGGGCGCATATCGGCTGGCTTCTGGTGAAGTCGCCCGACATGGAGCGCATGCAGATCTACGGGCGCTACGCCAAGGACATCGTCCGCGACCCGTTCTACCGCAGGCTCGACAAGCCGCATGTCTATCTCGGCATCATCCTGGCGTCGTGGGCGGTGTTCTTCGGCGGCGGCGCCGCCGCTGGTCTGCTCGCCGGCCAGAGCCTAGGCGAGGCGGTGCAGTTCGGGCTCAGCCTGCTAATCTGGGGCGTATTCCTGCGCACCGTCATTACCTGGCACATCACCTGGTCGGTCAATTCGGTCACCCATGTCTGGGGCTACCGCAACTACGAGACCGCCGACGACAGCACCAACAACGTGCTCGTCGGATTGCTCAGCAATGGCGAGGGCTGGCACAACAACCACCATGCCGACCCGCGCTCGGCGCGCCACGGCCATCACTGGTGGGAGTTCGACGTGACCTATCTTACGATCCGGCTGCTCGGGATGCTTGGCCTGGCCGACAAGATCGCCGAGCCACGGCGGCGTGCCGACTGACTGGCACCCGGCTGGAGACCGGCTTCGCCGAAAGAAAAACGCCGGCGAAGCTCGCGCTCGCCGGCGTTCGTCAAATAGGTTCGGCCGCTTTGCCAGAGCAATTCCAGGAGAAGTGCGAAGCAGTTTTCCGTCCGGAATTGCGTCAAGACAAAGAGATAGAGTGTTTCCGCGATTCGGAGAAAAGCGGAAGCGCTCTAGGCCTGTTTCACGAGCCTCAGCAGCACCAGCAATATCACCGCGCCAATGGTGGCATGGATGATCGAGGCGATGATGCCCGAGCCGAGGCTGATGCCGAGCACCGGGAACAGCCAGCCGGCGATCAGGGCGCCGACGATGCCGACCACGATATTGCCGATCAGGCCGAAACCGTAGCCCTTGACCAGCTGGCCGGCAAGCCAGCCGGCAACGGCGCCGACGATGAGGAAGATGATAAGGCTTTCGATTCCCATGGATCTCTCCTGCTATTGCCCCTGCCCCGCGCCGGTGGCGCGTCACGCTTGAAGATCAGGCTGTCGCGGTGGTCTGGTCGTCGACGGTCGCGCCCGGTGCGTTCTTCTTGATCGACTCGATCGCCTTCAGCGCCGAGGCCTTGGCCGAATAGCCTTCCGAGCTGAACATGGTCTCGCCGTTGGATGCCTTGAAGCGGAACCGGAATTCGCCGGCCTTGTCCTTGTAGATTTCGAACTTGTACATCGCATTTCCTCGTTGTTGCCGGAGCGCGACTCACACCGGTGAGCGAAGCGTCGCATGATCGGGTCGCGAAAGTCCATGCGGGTTGTGAGGCCACTCGTCCGGCACGCAATGGGCGATCCTGCACCGTCGCGAATTCGGCACGACGCCGCGACTGCCCCGGTCCCGCCGGACATCCGGCAAGCCCATGCGCCGCGCTTCCCCCAAAGGGAAAGGGGCATGGCCGCGTTTGCTGCCATGCCCCTCGGTCGTCCTTTCGCGCTGCGGAGCGCCGGCTCAGGCCGCCCGCTTCCTGGCGATGCGGGCGCGGATGCTCTCGACGTCGGCGCGCGGCGTCGCCGCAAACAGCGTCTTGGTATAGCTGTGCTGCGGGTTGGAGAAGACCGCGTCGCGGCTGCCATATTCGACCGCCTCGCCGAAATACATCACCATCACCTGGTCGGAGATGTAGCGCACCACCGACAAATCGTGGCTGATGAAGACGTAGGTCAGCTTGAACTCGTCCTGCAGGTCGGCAAGCAGGTTCAGCACCTGGGCCTGCACCGAAAGGTCGAGCGCAGAGACCGGCTCGTCCAGCACCAGGAGCTTCGGGTTCAGCATCAGCGCGCGCGCAATCGCGATGCGCTGGCGCTGGCCGCCCGAGAACATGTGCGGATAGCGGTTGTAGTGCTTCTCCTCGAGGCCGACCTTCTTCAGCAGCGTCATCGCCCGGTCGCGACGTTCGTCGGCCGGCGTGTTGGTGTTGATGACCAGCGGCTCGGTCAGGATGTCGCCGATCTTCTGGCGCGGGTTGAGCGAGCCGTAGGGGTTCTGGAACACGATCTGCACCTTGCGGCGCATCTCGGGCGTCAGGTCGCCCTTGGCGATGTCTATCTTCTTGCCCTCGATCAAGAGCTCGCCCGACGTCGCCGGATCGATCAGCGTCAGGATGCGGCCGAGGGTCGACTTGCCGCAGCCGCTCTCGCCGACGATGGCCAGCGTCTTGCCCTGCTCGACGGTGAAGCTCACGCCCTTGACGGCGTGAACGGTCCGCGCCTTCTTCATGAGGCTGCCGGGCACGTGGTAGTCGCGCACGATGTTGCGCGCTTCGAGAATGACGCTCATCGTGCTGCCCCTTCCATCTGGTCGTCGACGAACAGGTCGGAGATCGTCGGCAGGCGGTCGCCCGTCGCGTTGTCGGGCAGGGCGGCGAGCAGGGCGCGCGTGTAGTTGCTCTTCGGGTTCTCGAACAGCGTCAGCACGTCGGCTTCTTCCATCTTGCGGCCCTTGTACTGCACGACCACGCGGTCGGCGGTCTCGGCCACGACACCCATGTTGTGGGTGATCATGATGAGGCCCATCCCGTGCTCGGCCTGCAGCTTCATCAGAAGGTCGAGGATCTGCTTCTGGATGGTCACGTCGAGCGCGGTGGTCGGCTCGTCGGCGATCAGGAGCTTGGGGTTGCAGGCGATCGCGATGGCGATCATGACGCGCTGGCACTGGCCGCCCGACATCTGGTGCGGGTAGGAGCCGAGGCGGTCCTCCGGGTCCGGAATGCCGACCGCCTGGAACAGCTCGATCGCGCGCTTGCGGCGCGCCGCCTTGTCGAGGCCCATGTGCACGCGCAGCACTTCCTCGATCTGGAAGCCGACGGTGAAGCACGGGTTGAGGCTGGCCACCGGCTCCTGGAAGATCATGGCGATATCCTTGCCGATGATCTTGCGCCGCTCGGCGGCGGGCATGGAAAGCAGGTCGCGGCCGTTGAAGGTCAGCTTGTCGGCGGTGACCGTTGCCGTCCAGGGCAACAGCCCCATCGCCGCCAGCATCGACACCGACTTGCCGGAGCCCGACTCGCCGACGATGGCGAGAACCTCGCCTTCATGGACCTTCATCGACACGCCGTTGACGGCGCGGAAGGGACCGGAAGCCGTCTGGAATTCGACGACCAGGTTTTCGATTTCGAGAAGCGCCATCTCAGGACCTCTTCAGCTTCGGGTCGAGCGCGTCGCGCAGGCCATCGCCCATCAGGTTGATCGCCAGCACGGTGACGAGGATCGCGACGCCCGGAAGCGTCACCACCCACCACTTCGACTGGATGAACTCGCGGGCCTCGGCCAGCATCGTGCCCCATTCCGGCGTCGGCGGCTGGGCGCCCATGCCGAGGAAGCCGAGTGCGGCGGCGTCGAGGATGGCGCTGGAGAACGACAGCGTCGCCTGGACGATCAGTGGCGCCATGCAGTTCGGCAGGATGGTCTTGAACATAAGCCGCATGTTGCCGGCACCGGCGACCTTGGCGGCCACCACATAGTCGCGGGTCTTTTCGCTCATGACGGCGGCGCGCGCCAGGCGCACGAAATGCGGCTGGTAGACGAGCGAGATGGCGATCATGGCGTTGACCAGGCCCGGCCCGAGGATGGCCACCAGCACGAGGGCCAGCAGCAGCGACGGGAAGGCGAGGATGATGTCCATCACGCGCATGATGGCGGTGTCGACCCAGCCGCGGAAGTAGCCGGCGATGACGCCGAAGATGACGCCCACGACCAGCGACAGCGTCGTCACGATGACGCCGACGAACAGCGAGAACTGGGTGCCGTAGATCAGGCGCGAAAGCATGTCGCGGCCGACGGCGTCGGTGCCGAGCAGGAAGTCGGCGCGGCCGCCCTCCTGCCAGAACGGCGGCACCAGCACCGCGTCGCGGTACTGCTGGGCCGGGTCGTGCGGCGCGATCATCGGCGCGAAGATCGCGAGCAGCACCAGGAAGATGAAGAACACGAGGCCGATGACGGCGCCGCGGTTTTCGGAGAAATAGTACCAGAACTCGGCCAGCCGCGCCCGGCGGGACGGATCGGTCGAAACGGCACTGGTTGCAGCAGCTTGAGACATCGTGCCCTCCTAGTGCCGGATGCGCGGGTTGATGAGGCCGTAGAGCAGGTCGACCGCGAGGTTCACCAGCATGATCACGGCTGCGATCATCAACAGCCCGCCCTGGATGACGGCATAGTCGCGCCGCGACACGGAATCGACCATCCACTTGCCGATGCCCGGCCAGGAGAAGATCGTCTCGGTCAGGATCGCGCCGGCGAGCATCACGCCGACCTGCAGGCCGACGGTGGTGACGACCGGGATCATGGCGTTGCGCAGGGCGTGGATGCCGACGACGCGGAAAGCCGAAAGGCCCTTGGCGCGCGCTGTCCGCACGTAGTCTTCCGACAGCACCTCGAGCATGGCCGAGCGCGTCTGGCGCGCGATGACGGCGAGCGGGATGGTGCCGAGCACGATCGTCGGCAGGATCAGGTGGCTGACGGCCGACTTGAAGGCGCCGGCCTGGCCGGACAGCACAGAGTCGATCAGCATGAAGCCGGTGACTGACGGGAAGTAGTACATCAGCGAGATGCGGCCGGAGACGGGCGTCCAGCCCAGCATGCCGGAAACCAGCATGATCAGGAGCAGGCCCCACCAGAAGATCGGCATCGAGAAGCCGACGAGGGCCGTGCCCATCATCGCCTGGTCGGCGAAGGAGCCGCGCTTGATCGCGGCGATCACGCCGGCCGGGATGCCCAGCACCACGGCGAAGACGATGGCGCAGAGCGAAAGCTCCACGGTCGCCGGGAAGAGTTCGAAGAACTGGTCGACGACAGGCCGCTTGGTGACGATCGAGGTGCCGAAGTCGCCGCGCAGCACACCCCAGAGATAGTCGAGATACTGGATGACGATGGGCCGGTCGAAACCGAGCTGGGCCGAGATTTCCGCATGCCGCTCCGGCGACATGACGCGTTCGCCGGACAGGAGGGCGACGGGGTCGCCTGGAAGCAGGCGGATGAAGGAGAATGCAATGATGGATACCCCGATGAATGTCGGGATGAGGACGGCGAGCCGTCCCAACAGGTACCGGAGCATGTCAGACCTTTAAGTGAATGTTCCGAGGACTTCGGGCAGGATAGCACAGAAGTGAAGCGGGGCGCTTGCATGGCAAGCGCCCCTCCAAGATCGGACCTGTTTAGGCGACCTTACTCGGTGATGTCAACGCCGTCGAAGGCGAAGTCGCCGAGCGGGCTCTGGACGAAGCCTTCGACGCCCTTGCGCATCGGCACGACCGACAGCGAGTGGTCGAGGGTCGCCCACGGAGCGTCCTTCTTGAACACGACCTGCGCCTGCTCGTAGAGCTTGGTGCGCTCGGCCACGTCGTTGGTCTCCTTGGCCTTGGTCACCAGATCGTCGAACTCCTTGTTGCACCACTGGGCGCGGTTGTTGCCGCCGACGGCGTCGCAACCGAGCAGGGTGTCGAGGAAGTTGTCCGGATCGCCGTTGTCGCCGGTCCAGCCGAGGATGACGGCGCCGTCACGATCCTTGGCCTTCGACTTGTCGAGATACTCGGCCCACTCGTAGGAGACGATCTCGACCGTGACGCCGACCTTGGCGAAGTCGGACTGGATCAGCTCGGCGGCGCGGCGGGCGTTGAGCATGTAGGGACGCGAAACCGGCATCGCCCACACCTTCATCTTGAGATCCTTGACGCCGGCTTCCTCGAGCATCTTCTTGGAAGCTTCCGGATCGTACTTATCGTCCTCGACGGCGTTGTTGTACGACCACATCGTCGGCGGGATCGGGTTCTTGGCAGGCGTTGCCGCACCCTGGAACACGGCGTCGACGATGGCCTGCTTGTTGATGGCCATGTTGAGAGCCTTGCGGACCTCGGGCTTGTCGAACGGAGCCTGGGTGGTGTTGTAGGCCAGGTAGGAGACGTTGAGGCCTTCCTGCTCCATCACCTTCAGGTTCGGATCGGCCTTCATCGCGGCCACGTCGGCGGCGTTCGGGAACGGCATCAGCTGGCATTCGCCGGCCTTCAGCTTCTGGAAGCGGACCGACGCGTCGGGCGTGATGGCGAAGACGAGGTCGTCGATCTTCTGCTTGCCGCCCCAGTAGTCGGGGTTGGCCTTGTAGCGGATGATGGCGTCCTGCTGGTAGGCGACGAAGGCGAACGGACCGGTGCCGAGCGGCATCTGGTTCATCTGGTTCATCTTGCCGTCAGCCTGCAGCTTGTCGGCATATTCCTTCGACACGATCGAAGCGAACGGCATCGCGATATTGGCTAGGAACGGCGCTTCCTTGCGGGTCAGGGTGATCTTGACCGTCAGGTCGTCGACCTTCTCGACCGACTTGATCACTTCCGGGAAGCCCATGCCGGCGGCGTATTCCCACGAAGCGCCGGTCACGTACTTGTTCCAGGGATTGTCGGCCTTGAGCTGGCGCTCGAAGGAGAACACGACGTCGTCGGCGTTGAAATCACGGCCCGGCGTGAAGAACTCGGTGGTCTGGAACTTGACGCCCGGACGCAGCTTGAAGGTGTACTCCAGGCCGTCGTCGGAAATCGACCAGCTCTCGGCCAGGCCCGGCTCGGTCTCGGTGGTGCCCTTCTTGAATTCGAGCAGGCGGTTGTAGACGGTGTGCGCCGAAGCGTCGAAGGTCGTGCCGGCCGTATAGAGGCCCGGGTCGAAGCCCTCCGGCGAACCTTCCGAGCAGTAGACGAACGTCTTGGCGCTCGCCGCCCCGCTCAGGACGGTTGCAGCCAGCAACGCGGCCGCAAAGGTCGTTTTTTTGAACATTGAACACTCCCTATGATTTTCCCAAGCCCCTACCTGTCAGGCTCGCAGGCGCGCATATAAGCACCGTTTCTCGGGCTTTGGAACTCCCCGCCTACATGCCGCTCGGTAAGCAGAATAATTTACCCACAGATGACTACGGATTAGTAGTTTGTTGCGCGGCGTCACTGGCGTCTCATCAAATTCGACTTGAAGATGTTCTTATTAGAGAAGGCTTCAGCAGCTTGATCGAGCGAGATCTACGCCACGGGACGGGCCCGGATATACATGTTGCGCCGATCCCAAATTCGCCGCCCCAGCTGACGTTGGGTGATACTTGCCGTTAACGTCAACTGGCAATACAAACACCTTCGACATGCCCCGATCCGGCACTGTTCTTGCGGCGCCACCCAGACGAGGGCCAGACCGGCACACGGCCGGAACGACAAGAACAGCAAGGGAGGCTGATTTGGCGAAAACAACCGGCAAAACTGGCGCGGCGAAGGCGGTCGAAGGCAAGGCCAAGGCGGCCGAAACCAAGGTTGAAACCGCCCCGAAGGCCACGGCGCCGAAGCCGGTGAAGTCGGCCCCGAAGGCCACGGCCAAGCCGTCAGCCGGCAAGCCGGCCAAGCCCGAGCCGGCAAAGGCAGCGCCGGCGGCAAAGGCTGCCGCGCCTGCCAAAGCCTTGGCCAAGCCTGCCGCGAAAGCCACCGCAGCCGTAAAGCCGGCAGCCACGAAGTCGCCGCCAAAGGCCGCAGCAAAGCCCGCCGCAAAGGCCGCAGCAAGGCCCGCAACGAAGGCTCCGGCGAAGAAGCCGGCCGAAGCCGCCGCGCCCGCGCCGCTTGCCGCAGTCGCCAAGAAGCCGGCGGCCGGCGAAAAGGTCTGGCTGAAGAGCTATCCCGCGAACATGCCGGCCGAGATCGCGCCGCTGGCGCACAAGTCGATCGGCGACCTTCTGGCGGCGGCCTGCCACCAATATGCCGGCCGGCCGGCCTTCTCCTGCATGGGCAAGTCGCTGACCTATGGCGAACTCGACCGCATGTCGACCGCCTTTGCCGCCTGGCTCCAGTCGAAGGGCCTCGCCAAGGGCGCGCGCGTCGCCATCATGATGCCCAACGTGCTGCAATATCCCGTCGTCATGATGGCCGTGCTGCGCGCCGGCTACACGGTGGTCAACGTCAATCCGCTCTACACGCCGCGCGAGCTCGAGCACCAGCTCAAGGATTCGGGCGCCGAGGCGATCGTCATCCTGGAGAACTTCGCCACCACGCTGCAGGCGGTCGTCGCCAACACCAAGGTCAGGCATGTCGTCGTCGCCTCGCTGGGCGAGATGCTCGGCGTCAAGGGCCTCCTGGTCAACTTCGTCGTCCGCAAGATCAAGAAGCTGGTGCCGGCCTGGTCGCTGCCGGGCCACGTCAGGTTCCTGGCGGCGCTCCACGAGGGCCAGGCCAAAAAGCTGAAACCCGTCGAGGTGTCGGCAAGCGACACAGCCTTCCTGCAATATACCGGCGGCACGACAGGCATCTCGAAGGGCGCGATGCTGTTGCACTCCAACGTGCTCGCCAACGTCGCCCAGCTCGCGCTCTGGGTCGAGGACGCGTATTCGGTCAAGCCGAAGCCGCCGCACCTCACCTTCGTCTGCGCGCTGCCGCTCTACCACATCTTCGCGCTCACGGTGAACGCGCTGATGGGCATGCAGCAGGGCGCGCTCAACGTGCTCGTCCCCAACCCGCGCGACATCCCCGGCTTCGTCAAGGAACTGGCGAAGTTCCGCTTCAACATCTTCCCGGGCCTCAACACGCTGTTCAACGCGCTGTGCAACAACGAGGACTTCCGCAAGCTCGATTTCGGCGGCCTGATCCTGTCGCTCGGCGGCGGCATGGCGGTGCAGCGGGCGGTGGCCGAGCGCTGGAAGAAGGTCACCGGCAATCACATCACCGAGGGCTACGGCCTGTCGGAGACCTCGCCGGTGGCGACCGCCAACAAGTGCTCGTCGGCCGATTTCACCGGCACCATCGGCCTGCCCCTCCCCTCGACCGACATTGCCATCCGCGACGAGGACGGCCGCGACCTCGCCCTCGGCGAGGTCGGCGAGATCTGCATCCGCGGGCCGCAGGTCATGGCCGGCTACTGGAACCGGCCCGACGAGACCGCCAAGGTCATGACCGAGGACGGCTATTTCAAGTCGGGCGACATGGGCTTCATGGACGAGGCCGGCTACACCAAGATCGTCGACCGCAAGAAGGACATGATCCTGGTCTCGGGCTTCAACGTCTATCCGAACGAGCTCGAGGACGTCGTCGCCCAGCACCCGGGCGTGCTCGAGGTCGCCGCCGTCGGCGTGCCCGACGAGCATTCGGGCGAGGTGCCGAAGCTGTTCGTGGTGCGCAAGGACCCCGACCTCTCGGTCGAGATCCTGCTCGCCTATTGCCGCGAGAACCTCACCGGCTACAAGCGGCCCAGATACATCGAGTTCCGCACCGAGCTGCCGAAGACCAATGTCGGCAAGATCCTGAGGCGCGAACTGAGGGGCTGAAGGGGATGGCGGCATCCTCCCTCCCCCTTGAGGGGAGGGTCGATCCGCGCAGCGGATCGGGGTGGGGTCGCCTGAGGCAGCGCTCGACGCCCCCTCCCCGTGGATGAGGGAGGTGCCGAGCGCAGCGAGCGTGCTGAAACGGCGAGAAGGAGGAACGGCCCCCTCAGTTGTTCCCGCCAGCCAGATACGCCGGCAGGTCGGCGATGGAATCGAGCACCACGTCGGCCATCGGCGTCAGCGTTTCGCGCGTGCCGGTGCCCGAAAGCACGGCGATGGCCAGGCCGGCACCGCCCGCCTTGGCCATTTCGAGGTCGTGGCGGTTGTCGCCGACCATGGCGATCTCGGACGGCTTGAGCCCGGTCAGGTCGGAGAAGGCATGGATCGCATCCGGCGCCGGCTTCGGGTTCGCGACCGCGTCGTAGCCGTAGGCGGCGTCGAACATCTGGGCGACACCGAGCGACAGCAGCGTCTTCTCCGCCCCGCCGGTCGAGTCGTTGGTGGCCACGCCCAGCCTGAAGCCGGCGCCGTGCAGGCGCGCCAGCGCGTCCTTGCTGCCGGGCAGCGGCACGGCCTTCACAGCTCCCTGCTCGGCCGTCACCCGGTCGAACAGCTTCACCATCACCGCCCGCTCGGCGGCATCGGCATCGGGATACCAGAGCTCGACGATGTCGGCATTGGTGCCGGCGGCGAACACCGAATCGGCCTTGAAGCAATGGGCGTCGAAGTCGTAGCCGGCCGCCGTCATCAAAGCGTCGGCGCGGCCGCGGTCGCCGCCCGCCGCCTCGAGCGCCATCATGTCGCCGATGGCGAACCAGGTCGCCTGGAAATCGACCAGCGTGCCGTCCTTGTCGAAAAGAATGCCCTTGATGCCCCGCAAATCACTCACTCCCTCGCCCCTCGCGCGGCGGCCCGAAATCGGGACCGATTCCGGGCCACTCGGTGCGCAATCAAACCAAGCAAAGCGTCCTTCGCGCGTCCTACTGTTCGCGCGGCGCCCTTAGCCGGTGAATATGCTCCACGAGCCCGGCTGTCGAGGCGTCGCTGCGCGCGGCATTTTCCCGCCCCTCCACGACAGGCAGCAGCCCGGTGGCGAGTTCCTTGCCCAGTTCCACGCCCCACTGGTCGAAGGCGTTGATGCCGAACAGCTGCGCCTCGACGAAGACGCGGTGCTCGTAGAGCGCGATCAGCCGGCCCAACGTGTACGGGTCGAGCCTGCGGTAGAGGATGGTGACCGACGGGCGGTTGCCGGAGAAGACGCGGTGCGGCGCGATCTTGTCGACCTGCTCGGGATCCATCCCCTTGGTGAGCATCTGGCGCCGCGCCTCTTCGAGGGTGCGGCCCTTCATCAGCGCCTCCGACTGCGCCAGGCAGTTGGCGAGCAGCAGGTCGTGGTGCTGCTTGAGCTCCGGCTCGTGGCCCTCGGCCGCGGCCAGGAACTCGACCGGGATGAAGTCGGTGCCCTGGTGCAGCAGCTGGAAGAAGGCGTGCTGGCCGTTGGTGCCCGGCTCGCCCCAGACCAGCGGGCCGGTCGGCGTGACCACGCCGCCGCCGGCGATGGTGACGCTCTTGCCGTTCGATTCCATGTCGAGCTGCTGCAGGTACGCCGGCAGCCGCGACAGGCGCTGGTCGTAGGGAATGACGGCGCGGGCCGGGTAGTTGCACACCACCCTGTGCCAGAAGCCGACGAGCCCCATGAGCACGGGGATGTTCCTGAGCAGCGGCGCCTCGGCGAAATGCTTGTCCATGGCGTGCGCGCCGGCGAGGAAATCGGCGAAGTTCTTCGGACCGACGGCGATCATGATCGGCAGGCCGATGGCCGACCACAGCGAGTAGCGGCCGCCGACCCAGTCCCAGAAGCCGAACACGCGGTCCTTTTCGATGCCGAAGGCGGCGACCTTGTCGAGCGCGGTGGAGACGGCGGCGAAATGCTTGCCCACGGCCTCGGTTCCGAGTTCGGCCTTCACCCAGCGGCGGGCCGTCTCGGCATTGGTCATGGTCTCGACGGTGGTGAAGGTCTTGGAGGCGATGATGAACAGCGTCGTCTCGGCGCTCAGCCCTTTCAGCGTGTCGTGGATGTGGGCGCCGTCGACATTGGAGACGTAGTGCGAGCGCGGCCCGTCGTGATAGGGCGCCAGCGCCAGCGTCGCCATGGCCGGGCCGAGGTCGGAACCGCCGATGCCGATATTGACCACGTCGGTGATCTTCTTGCCGGTGGCGCCGCTCGCAGCACCGGTGCGGATCGCGTTCGCGAAAGCCGCCATGGCGTCGAGCACGGCATGCACGTCCTCGGTGACGTCATGGCCGTCGAGCATCACCGGCTCGCCCCTGGGGACGCGCAGCGCCGTGTGCAGCACCGCGCGGTCCTCGGTCACGTTGATGCGGTCGCCGCGGAACATCGCCGCCCGCCGGCCCGGCAGGTCGACGACCAGGGCCAGCTTTTCCAGCAGCGCCATGGTCTCGGCGTCGACCGCGCATTTCGACCAGTCGAACAGGAGGTCGCCGTCGGCGACCGAGAAGTGCCTGAAGCGCTTGGGATCGGAGGCGAATGCCGCGCGCATGTTCTTCGGCGCGTCCTGGTGCTGGTTGCGAAGCGCGGCGAGCGCCGCCTGGAAGGGTTGATCGATCACCTTGGAACTCCGAATCTTTCGTCCTGCCCGTACCGTCCTGGCCGCCATCCTAGCAAACCTCATGCGACAATAAGAGGGCGGTGGCGCGAACTATCGCGGCAAATTTCAATCGATTCAATAGACACCGCGATGCAAGCGCGGCGGGAAACTTCACTGGCATAAATCCATAGGATTAGAAAAATTGATTGGTGCAAGCGGTTGAGCCAAGGATAGCTTTCTATGGTCCAGCAAAGTCAAAACGACTGGACATGCGGGAAACGTCACTATGCCACAGCGAAACGACACGGCGATCTGGTCCGGACTGTTCAGGATCTCGGCGGAATCGGGCCAGACCCTCCAGGCCCAGATCCGTCAGGCGATCGTCGCGGCGATTCTCGACCGCCAGATCGCGGCCTCCATGCCGCTGCCCTCGTGCCGGATCCTGGCCGAGAAGCTCGGCGTGGCGCGTGGCACCGTGGTGCTCGCCTTCCAGCAGCTCGTCGACCAGGGCTTCCTCATCGCGCGCGAGCGCCGCGGCCACTTCGTCAACCCGGAAGTGCTGGCGACGCCCGCCAAGCCGCAGCAGAAAAGCCCCGACCAGCCCAATGAAATCGATTGGAAGGCGCGCCGCCAGATCGCGGCGAGCGACATGCCGCCGCCGGCCAAGCTGGAGAACTGGATCAAGTCGTCCTATCCCTTCGTCTACGGCCAGTTCGACCCGTCGCTGTTTCCCACCGCCGAATGGCGCGAGTGCAACCGCATGGCGCTCGCCGTGCTCGAGATCCGCAACTGGGCGGCCGACATGGTCGACCGCGACGACCCGCTTCTGATCGAGCAGATCCAGGCGCGGCTCTTGCCGCGCCGCGGCATCTTCGCCAACCCCGACGAGATCATCGTCACGCTGGGCGCGCAGAATGCGCTCTACATGCTCGCCTCGCTGCTGATGACCAAGGGCTCCAGGGTTGCGATGGAAGACCCGGGCTATCCCGACGCGCGCTCGATCTTCCGCCTCGCCGGCGCCGACATCGAGCCGGTGCCGGTCGACCACGAGGGCATCGTCACCTCGGCCATTCCCTCCGACGCGGGCTTCGTCTTCGTCACGCCGAGCCACCAGTGCCCGACCATGGTGCCGCTGTCGCAGGAGCGCCGGCTGGACCTGCTCGCCCGCGCCAACCGCAACAACCAGATCATCATCGAGGACGGCTACGACAGCCAGTTGCTCGACGAGTCGCCGCAGCAGGCGCTGAAGAGCATCGACCGCTCGGGCCGCGTCGTCTATGTCGGCTCGATGTCGAAGACGCTCGCGCCCGGCCTGCGCCTCGGCTACATCGTCGGCTCCGCCGGGCTGATTTCGGAACTGCGGGCGCTGCGCCGCTTCATGCTGCGCCACCCGCCGGCAAACAACCAGCGCGCCGTCGCGCTGTTCCTGTCGCTCGGCCACCACGAGGCGCTGGTTCGCCGCCTGTCGACGGCCTTCGGCGAGAGGCGCAAGCGTTTGGTCCAGGCGATCTCGGCCTTTCTGCCAGACTGGCAATCGACGGACGCTGCCGGCGGCACCTCGCTGTGGCTCGAAGGGCCGCGCGGCACCGACTCGCGCGGGCTCGCGGCGGCGGCTGCGTCGCGCAGCGTGATCATCGAACCGGGGGATCGCTTCTTCGAGCATAGCGACAAGCCCACCCGCTTCATGCGCCTGGGCATCTCCTCGATCGCGCTGCAGCACATCGAACCCGGCATCCGCGAACTGGCAACGGCCGCCGGGCGACGCCCCGCGGCAGCCTGAGCCTTGAGGCACCGCACGCCTCCTGGCGCGCGGGCCGCTCGGGCTGACGCATTCCTCCCCGAAAATCGGTCCGACATTCGGGGCCGTGCACGCTCCGCCGGCGCCGACTTATATCAGCAATCTGGCATATCCAGCCAAATCCGCTGGCCCATGGTCTGTGCCAATGGACGCGGCATAGTCCGGCAAAGGGAACGAGGCGGAACGACGGTGGCATAATCACTGCGGTCCAGCTTCACGGGATTTGCGGAGGACTGCATGTCGGTAGCCGTCGAGAACAACGCTTCTTCGGCAGAGCAACGATCGCGCCGTTCGGGCGGCCGCGAAGCGCGACGGGCGCTGCGCGCGGCACCGCTGGCGGAGGACATCCGTCCGGTTCGCGCCGGCCTCGAGGGCGGGCGCTTCGGCCCGCTGGCCCAGGACGACCTCGAACGCATCCACGAAGCCGTGCTCACCCTGCTCGAAACCGTCGGCTTCGCCAACGCCATCCCGAACTGCATCGAGGCGCTGACCAGGGTCGGGGCGAGCTACGGCGACGACGGGCGCATCCGCTTCCCCCGCGCGCTGGTGCTGTCGACCATCGAGAACGCGGCGCGCAACTTCACCCTCTGCGGCCAGGACCCGCGCCACGACATGGCGATCCAGGGCAAGCGCGTGCACTACGGCACGGCGGGTGCCGCCGTGCATCTGGTCGACGTCGAAAAGCGCGAGTACCGCGAGAGCCTGATCCAGGACATCTACGACGCCGCCCGCATCGTCGAAGGCCTCGACAACATCCATTTCTTCCAGCGCCCGATGGTGCCGCGAGACATCCCCGACCCGCTGGAGATGGACTTCAACACGCTCTACGCCTGCGTCTCCGGCACCTCCAAGCATGTCGGCACCAGCTTCACCGTGCGCGAGAACGTGGCGCCCGCGCTGGAGATGCTCTACGAGATCGCCGGCGGCGAGGAGAATTTCCGCGCCCGGCCCTTCGTCTCCAATTCCAACTGCTTCGTCGTGCCGCCGATGAAATTCGCCGAGGATGCCTGCGGCGTGCTCGAAGCCTGCGTCGAGGGCGGCATCCCGATCCTGCTGCTGTCGGCCGGCCAGGCCGGCGCGACCGCTCCCGCGGCAATCGCCGGCGCGGTGGTCCAGGCGGTCGCCGAAGTGCTGGCGGGCCTCGTCTACGTCAACGCCATCAAGCCGGGCCATCCCGCCATATTCGGGACCTGGCCCTTCGTCTCGGACCTGCGCACGGGTGCGATGTCCGGCGGCTCGGCCGAGCAGGCGCTGCTGACGGCCGCCTGCGCCCAGATGGCCCAGTTCTACGACCTGCCCGGCGGTTCGGCCGCCGGCATGGCCGACTCCAAGCTGCCGGACATCCAGTCGGGCTACGAGAAGGGCATCACCAACGTCATGGCCGGCCTGTCCGGCCTCAATCTGGTCTATGAGTCGGCCGGCATGCACGCCTCGCTGCTTGGCTTTTGCCTGGAGAGTCTGATCATCGACAACGACATGCTGGGCCAATGCCTGCGCTGCGTGCGCGGCATCGAGGTCAGCGACGAGGCCCTGTCGATCGACACCATTTCCGAGGTCTGCCTCAACGGCCCCGGTCACTATCTCGGCAACGAGCAAACGCTCAGGCTGATGCAGACGGAATATTTCTACCCCGCCGTCGCCGACCGCTTCTCGCCCAAGGAATGGAACGAGAAGGGCAAGCCCGACATCCTCGGCCGGGCCATCGCCGAAAAGAAGCGCATCCTCGCCGAACGTTTTCCGCGCCACATTCCAAAAGCCACCGACGACAAGCTGCGCGCCCGCTTCGGCAGTCTCATCCACCTGCCGCGCAGCGGCATGGGCGGGTGAACAAACCCGGCAGCACCGGCAAAAGCTTCAGGACTGCTCGCTCGTCAGCCCAAAGCGCTCGACGACCTCGCGATTGATCAGCTTGGCGTGCAGGGCAAGCAGGATGAGTTGGGCATCCAGCCCATCCGACGCATCGAGCGCGGCATCGATGCGGCGCTCGACGTCGGCGGCCAGCCGGCCGCCGTTCACGCCCTCGAACGCCTCGGGACCGTTGAGGCAATAGCCGAACAGCTGCGCCACCGGCGGATAGGCCCTGGCCGGCGCCTCGTCCGGCCAACGATCCTTCATCAGGTTGACGATGGTGAGCTTGGCGCCCTCCGGCACGAGCGCCGGATGCAGGTCGACCGCGCGCAGGGCCTCGTCGAGCTGACGAAGGTCCTCCGAGCGGCCGAATATTCCAAGAAAGCCCAGGGATGAGCGGCGTCTGGCCATGGTGTTCCGGTTCCCGATCCAGCGCATTTAGGGTGCTCCGGCCCGACTTGCAAAGGGCAGGTCGCGGTATTGCCGGGCGAAATTTCTGCTGCGCCTCGAATGCGGCCTGCGCGAAAAAGTGGAACATGCGGCTCTCGTGATGACGGCCGTGGTTTCTGTCCCACGCCGCCGCGCGTGGGATTCCTCCAACCGAGTCCCGCTTGACAGCGCGGGGCATGGCCATTATTTAACAATTCCGTTAATTAACATAGCGGCTAAATGAATGACCGACGACCAGCTCAGCGCCACCTTCGCATCGCTAGCCGACCCGACCCGGCGCGCCATCCTGGCGCGGCTGGCGCTCGGCGAGGCGACGGTCAACGAACTGGCCGAACCCTTCGACATGAGCCTGCCTGCCGTCTCCAGGCACCTGAAGGTGCTGGAAAGTGCCGGCCTGATCAGCCGCGGCCGGGAGGCGCAGCGGCGCCCCTGCCGGCTGGAGGCCGGGCCGCTCAAGGATGTCGCCGGCTGGGTCGAGCGCTACCGCCGCTTCTGGGACGACAGCTTCGACCGCATGGCCGACTATCTCAAGGAACTGCAGACGCCCAAGGGAGACCCGGATGACCGCAACAACTGACGCCGTCGTGGCCGAGCCGCTCTTCCTTGAAATTTCACGGCTGATGGATGCACCCCCGGCGCTCGTCTTCAGGATGTGGGCGAAGCCGGAGCATCTGGTGCGGTGGCTCGGGCCGAAGGGCTTCACGGCCACCTCGGAACGGCTCGAGTTCCACGAGGGCGGGCGCTACCACCATTTCATCCATGGGCCGGATGGCGCGAGCCACGGCATGGCCGGTACCTTCCGCGAGATCGTCGTGCCCGAGCGGATCGTGTTCACCTTCGCCTGGGACAGTACGCCGGGAGAGGAGACGCTGGTGACGGTCAGGCTCGAGGCCGAGGGCACGCGCACCCGGCTGACCTTCCGCCAGGAGCCGTTCCTCGACGCCGAAACACGCGACTCGCATCTGGGCGGCTGGGGCGAGTGCCTCGATCGCCTGGCCGACACGATCGCCGGCCGGCCCGTCGTCTGAACTCCCGCGCGCCGGCTGAAGCTGCCGACGCGCCACGACCGCCTGATTGAAACCGCCCTTGCCGGTGATCGTTGTCGATCATCGGAACGATGGGCCATGCGAGGAGGATCGACCATGCTGAAATCCTATCGCGGCAGCTGCCACTGCGGCGCCGTCAATTTCGAGTGCCGGTTCGATCTCGCACCCGCCGGCCAGCGCTCGAAGCCTGAACTCGACGGCGTCTGGTGGACGTCGAGCTTCCGCTGCAATTGTTCCTGGTGCGCCAAGACGCGTTTCTGGAAGAATTTCGCCCGCCCCGCCGGCTTCCGCGTCACCTCGGGGGAAGACATGCTGACCGAATACCGCTTCGGCGAGGCCGCCATCCGCCACAGCTTCTGCAGCCGCTGCGGGGTGCATCCCTTTGCCTCGGCGAGCTTCGACATCATGGGCGGCGATTTCCATGCCATCAACATCGCCTGCCTCGACGGAATTTCGCCCGAGGAGCTGGCCGCCGTGCCTATCATCTATGAGGACGGCCGCAGCGACGCCTGGGACCGCCCGCCGGCGGTGACGAATTATCTGTAGAGCGCACGCGCCGCCAGAGCCAATCCAGGAAAGGTGCGCAGCGGTTTTCCGTCCGGAATTGCGTCAAGACAAAGAGATAGAGCGTTTCGGCGATTCGAAGAAAAGCGGAAGCGCTCTAGTTTCGTTGCCGCTTGACAACAAAGAACAAATAAGGAACACTTGCTATCATTGGTTTCTTTTGAAGCGCAAAATACAACCGGAAGGATTCATGATGGGCAAGAATACGGGCGAAGGATTTCGCCGAGGCGCCGTTCGCGAACGCACCCAATTCGAGCGGCCTGATGGCCTTTGGCAAAAGCGTGATGAACCGACTGGCGAATTCATGGAAGTCAAACAGTCTGGTGGACCGTTCAAGGGAGTGGCAAAGGAACCCGACGGCCGAGATACCGAAAACGCGTAGCGACCCGGTGCAGTTGTCGGACGGCACCGCCGGGCCGTCATAAATAGACGGATCAGTGATTGTCGCGCGGGATGCCTTTGGTCTGGGCGACGCGCTGGTACTTCACGGCCGGCTTCAGCACCATGCCCTCTGACAGTTGGTCGACCATGCCGCGCTGGATCTCCTGCCAGGGGGTCTGGTGCGCCGGGTAGCGGTAGCCGCCTCCATGCTGCAGCTCGATACGCCGGCGGGCAAGCTCGTCGTCGCTGACGAGTATGTCGGCGGTGCCCTTGTCGAGGTCGATGCGCACGCGGTCGCCCGATTTCAGCAGCGCCAGCCCTCCGCCGACGGCGGCCTCCGGCGAGGCGTTGAGGATCGACGGCGACCCCGAGGTGCCCGACTGGCGGCCGTCGCCGATGCAGGGCAGCGAGTGGATGCCGCGCTTGATGAGGTAGGCGGGCGGTTGCATGTTCACCACCTCGGCAGCGCCGGGATAGCCGACGGGTCCCGTGCCGCGCATGAACAGGATGGTGTTCTCGTCGATGCCTTCTGCGGGATCGTCGATGCGGGCGTGATAATCCTCGGGACCGTCGAACACCTTGGCCGTGCCCTCGAAGGCTTCGGGGTCCTTGGGGTTCGACAGATATCGGTCGCGGAACTCCTTCGAGATCACGCTGGTTTTCATGATGGCGCTGTCGAAGAGATTGCCCTTGAGGTTGATGAAGCCGGCGTCCTTTTTCAACGGGTCGGCCACCGGGCGGATCACCTTGGTGTCCATGGTCTCGGTCGAAGCGCAGTTCTCGCCCATGGTCCTGCCGTTGGCGGTGACGGCATCCGGATGCGGCAGCAGGCCGGCCTGCATCAGCTCGGCCACGACCGCCGGCACGCCGCCGGCGTGGTGATAGTCCTCGCCGAGATATTCGCCGGCCGGCTGCAGGTTGACCAGAAGCGGCACGTGGTGGCCGAGGCGCTGCCAGTCGTCATTGTCGAGCGGCACGCCGAGATGGCGGGCGATGGCGTTCAGGTGGATCGGCGCGTTGGTCGAGCCGCCGATCGCCGAATTGACGACGATGGCGTTCTCGAACGCCTCGCGGGTCATGATGTCGGAGGGCTTCAGGTCCTCTCGAACCATTTCGACGATGCGTTTTCCCGTGTCGTAGGAGATCTGGCCGCGCTCGCGATAGGGCGCGGGGATCGCCGCCGAGCCCGGCAGTTGCATGCCCAGCGCCTCGGCCAGGCTGTTCATCGTCGTCGCCGTGCCCATGGTGTTGCAATAGCCGACCGAGGGCGCCGAGGAGGCGACGATTTCCATGAACTCGTCGTAGTCGATCTCCCCGGCCGCCAGGCGCTCGCGCGATTCCCACACGATGGTGCCCGAGCCGGTGCGCTTGCCCTTGTGCCAGCCATTGAGCATCGGGCCGACCGAAAGGGCTATCGCCGGGATGTTGACGGTGGCCGCCGCCATCAGCAGCGCCGGCGTGGTCTTGTCGCAGCCGATGGTGAGCACCACGCCGTCGAGCGGGTAGCCGTAGAGCACCTCGACCAGGCTGAGATAGGCGAGGTTGCGGTCGAGCGAGGCTGTCGGGCGCTTGCCGGTTTCCTGGATCGGGTGGCAGGGGAACTCGAAGGGCACGCCGCCTGCGGCGACGATGCCGGCACGGACGCGCCTGGCGAGCTCGACGTGGTGGCGGTTGCACGGCGACAGGTCCGAGCCGGTCTGGGCGATGCCGATCAGCGGCTTGCCGGACTGCAGTTCCTCGCGCGTCAGGCCGAAGTTCAGGTAGCGCTCCAGGTAGAGCGCGGTCATGCCGGGATTGTCCGGATTGTCGAACCACTCCTGCGAACGGAGCTTCTTGGTCGTCTTCTGGCCGGTCATGGCAATTCTCCCGAAAGCGATTGCATGGTTATGGCAAGGACGGCTGCCCGGCAAGGCGACACGTGCGACCGCGCCGCCAGGGCCCGGCCTGGCGATGGACAAGCGGCGACCGGCGCGCTACCCATTTTGCTGGATTTCATCGGGAGGGGACCGCGCATGGCTCTGGTGATCGAAGGCGAGGAGAAGATCGGCGCACCCATCGACGTCGTCTGGAAGGCCCTGAACGACCCCGCGGTGCTGAAGGAGAGCATCCCCGGCTGCGAGAGCCTGGAGATGTCCTCGCCGACCGAGATGGCCGCCAAGGTGGTGCTCAAGATCGGCCCGATCAAGGCGACCTTCTCCGGCGAGGTGACGCTGAAGAACCTCAAGCCGCCGCACTCCTACACCATCGAGGGCGAGGGCAAGGGCGGCATCGCCGGCTTCGCCAAGGGCGGCGCCGACGTGACGCTGATCGAGGACGGTCCCGACGCGACGATCCTCAAATATGCCGCCAAGGCCGATGTCGGCGGCAAGATCGCCCAGCTGGGCAGCCGCCTGATCACCTCGACCTCGAAGAAGCTCGCCGGCCAGTTCTTCTCGACCTTCAGCAAGAAGGTGGGCGGCGCGTAGGGGGCGATTGTCTTTTTCCGGTTCCGGAAACTTCTGCGTCCCCTCGTTTCCTCCGACACCCCCTCCGCGTCGAGCGCGGCCTCCGACGACCCCACCCCGATCCGCTGCGCGGATCGACCCTTCCTTCAAGGGGGGAGACGCAGTCCTCGCGCCCGTGAGAGGACACCCACCGCCCGCTCATTCCTTCCCACCCCCCTCTGTCCTGCCGGACATCTCCCCCACAAGGGGGGAGATTGGCAGCTTCAAAGCCTCGCCCCTTTCTACCGACTCTCAAGGAATTCTGTTGCAACGCTGGTGATTGGCCGGGACGTCGATGAAGGCCCAATCTCCCCCCTTGTGGGGGAGATGGGCGGCAGCCCAGAGGGGGGTGCTGTCCCGCACACCTGTCCATTGCCACGCTCGCTTTCGCGCCTGGCCAT
>NZ_JBNPXB010000014.1:0-134132 GCF_050433525.1 Aminobacter sp. BE322
GCGGATTGACGTCTCCCAGGCCATGATCCTCGTCGCCATGGGCGGCAACCTCCTACGCCGGAATGCCCATCCCTGACTTTCCAAACGGACTCTTAGGCGCTGGCAATTGTCGCGTTGCTGGGCGGGTCACACAAATTGGCGCGACACTGGTAATTCAGCGAGCTTTCCGCCATATAGGCGCCAAACAGCCGCGAGAATTTTTCGCCATGGCCAATGAGGCCCCTTTCGCCAAGATGAACGGGCTCGGCAACGACATCATCGTCGCCGACATGCGCGGCCGTGCGGACCGCGTTACCCCCGCCGCGGCGATTGCGTTGGCCGCCGATCCGGCGACCAAGTTCGACCAGATCATGGCGATCCACGATCCGCGCACGCCGGGCACGGCGAACTACATCGAGATCATCAATTCCGACGGCACCCATGCCCAGGCCTGCGGCAACGGCACGCGTTGCGTCGTGCAGGCGTTGGCCGCCGAGACCGGGCAGAAGGTTTTCACCTTCGAGACCGTCGCTGGCATCCTCAATGCCGAGGAGCACGAGGACGGCTCGATCTCGGTCGACATGGGCATTCCGCGCTTCGGCTGGCAGGACATTCCGCTGGCGGAAGAATTCCGCGACACGCGCGCCATCGAGCTGCAGATCGGGCCGATCGATGCGCCCGTGCTGCACTCGCCCTCGGTCGCCTCGATGGGCAACCCGCACGCCATCTTCTGGGTCGACAACGACGTCTGGTCCTATGATCTCGACCGTTTCGGCCCACTGCTCGAAAATCATCCGATCTTCCCCGAGCGCGCCAACATCTCGATCGCGCAGGTGACGTCGCGCGAGACGCTGAACCTGCGCACCTGGGAACGCGGCGCCGGCCTGACCTTGGCCTGCGGTTCGGCGACCTGCGCGGCTGCCGTTTCCGCCGCGCGCACGGGCCGCACCGGACGGACCGTCACGGTCACAGTGCCCAGCGGCGGCACGCTCAAGATCGACTGGCGCGACGACGACCACGTGGTCATGACCGGCCCGGCCGAGTGGGAATTCTCCGGCAGCTTCGATCCCGCCACCGGCGCCTGGCGCCGCGACCAGCAGGACGTCGCCTGATGGCGGTGGATGTCGTCACCTTCGGCTGCCGCCTCAACACCTACGAGTCAGAGGTGATGAAGCGCGAGGCCAAGGCCGCCGGGCTCGAGGAGCTCAAGGGCGGCGCGGTCATCTTCAACACCTGCGCGGTGACGGGCGAAGCCGTGCGCCAGGCCAAGCAGTCGATCCGCAAGGCGCGGCGCGAGAACCCGGACGCGCGCATCATCGTCACCGGTTGTGCGGCGCAGACCGATCCGGCCGCCTTCGCCGACATGGCCGAGGTCGATCTCGTCCTCGGCAACGAAGAGAAGCTCAAGGCGCACAACTATCGGGCGCTGCCCGACTTCGGCGTCAACGACTTCGAGAAGGCCCGCGTCAACGACATCTTTTCGGTGCGCGAGACCGCCGGCCACATGGTCGATGCGATCGAGGGCCGCGCGCGCGCCTTCGTGCAGGTCCAGAACGGCTGCGACCATCGCTGCACCTTCTGCATCATCCCCTACGGCCGCGGCAATTCGCGTTCGGTGCCGATGGGCGCCGTGGTCGAGCAGATCAAGCGCCTTGCCGGCAACGGCTATGCCGAGGTGGTGCTGTCGGGCGTCGACATGACCAGCTACGGCGCCGACCTGCCGGGCGCGCCGCGGCTGGGCAAGCTGGTCAAGACCATCCTGCGCCAGGTGCCCGATGTCAGGCGCCTGCGCCTGTCCTCCATCGATTCCATCGAGGCCGACGAGGATCTGCTCGAGGCCGTCGCCACCGAGACTCGGCTGATGCCGCACCTGCATCTTTCGCTGCAGGCTGGCGACGACATGATCCTGAAGCGCATGAAGCGCCGCCATTTGCGCGACCAGTCGATCCGGTTCTGCGCCGACGTGCGCAAGCTCAGGCCCGACATCGTCTTCGGCGCCGACATCATCGCCGGCTTCCCGACCGAAACCGACGAGATGTTCGAGAACTCGATCCGCATCGTCGCGGAGTGCGGGCTGACCCATCTCCACGTCTTCCCGTTCTCTCCGCGCGAAGGCACGCCCGCCGCGCGCATGCCGCAGCTTCGCCGCGAGATCGTCAAGCAACGCGCCGCGCGCCTGCGCGCCGCCGGCGACGTCGCCTATTCGCGCCATCTCGACAGCCTCAAGGGCTCGCACCAGAGAGTGCTGGTCGAGCGCGAGGGGCTCGGGCGCACGGAAGGTTTTACGCTCGTCGCGCTCGACCGGGGCGAAGCGGGCGAGATCGTCGAGGTCGACATCGCCGGACATGACGGCGAACGGCTGACAGCGGCACCGGCCGCCGCACGCGCGGCCTGACGAAAGCGACCGCATGGCATTCGGGTTCATCAAGAAAGTCTTTTCCTTCGGCAAGAAGGAGGTGGCGGAGCAGCCGGCCGAGACCGAAGCGCTGCCACCGCTGAATTTCGAGGCGCTCGAAGCGCTGAAGCCGGCGGAAGAACTGCCGGCGACTTCCCTCCCCCTTGAGGGGAGGGTGGCCGCGCAGCGGCCGGGTGGGGTCGCCCAATCGACTGACGCGACGCCGAGCGCTGCCGAGGTGACCCCCTCTGGTCCTTCGGACCATCTCCCCCTCACGGGGGGAGAAGAGGCCGTGCCTGAGCAACCGAAGCCGGAACCTGCGCCCGAAACCCCGCCGGCGCCACCCGTCGTGCCCGAGCCCAAGCCGGCCGAACAGCCGGTGCCGGTCGAACCTGCGCCGCAGCCGGCTCCGCCGGAAGAGCCCGCACCGGAACCGGAAGGTCCTGCGACCGAGCCCGAAAAGCCCGCCGAGCAGCCGGCGCCAGTGCCGAGCCCGGTGGAGCCGGAACCGGCACCGGTCGAGGTCCCCGTTCCGCCGGCAGAACCGTCCACGCCGGAATTTCCCCAGGAGATCCCGGCTCAGCCGGAGCAACCGGCAACCGCGCCGACGATGCGCGCGCCCGAGCCGGAGCCGGCTGCGATGCCCCTCCCCCTTGAGGGGAGGATGGCCGCGCAGCGGCCGGGTGGGGTCGCCGGATCGTCGGGCGCGGCGTCGAGCACTGCCGAGACGCCCCCCTCTGGTCCTTCGGACCATCTCCCCCTCAAGGGGGGAGAAGAGGTCGTGCCGGTTGCTGCGCTGCGCGAAACCGTTGCCGAGCCGGCACCTGTACAGGCTGTTCCCGAGCCGGTCGGTGTCGAGCCCGCCCATGTGGCGCCCGTACCGGCCACTCCTGCGGCAGAGCCAAAACCGTCCGCCGGCAAGGTCACCGTCCAGAAGAAGGTCGAGCAGAAGGCCGAAGTCGTCGAAACCGCTGCGCCGGCGCCGCGCCTGTCGTGGTTCCAGCGCCTGCGCCAGGGCCTGTCGCGCTCGTCCAAGGAGCTGTCGGGCAACATCGCCGGCATCTTCACCAAGCGCAAGCTCGACGAAGACACGCTGCAGGACCTCGAGGACGTGCTGATCCGCGCCGATCTCGGCGTCGAGACCGCGCTGCGCGTCACCGACGCGCTGGCGTCGAGCCGCTACGGCAAGGACGTGTCCGACCACGAGGTCCGCTCGATCATGGCCGTCGAGGTCGAGAAGGTGCTGAAGCCGGTGGCGCTGCCACTGGAGCTCGATCTCTCGCACAAGCCGCATGTCATCCTGGTCGTCGGCGTCAACGGCACCGGCAAGACCACCACCATCGGCAAGCTCGCCGCCAAGCTGACCGAAGGCGGGCTGTCGGTGATGCTCGCCGCCGGCGACACCTTCCGTGCCGCGGCCATCGAGCAGTTGAAGATCTGGGGCGAGCGGACGAAGTCGCCCGTCATCGCCACCAAGCTCGGGGCGGACGCCGCGGGCCTCGCCTACGACGCCTTCGAGAAGGCCAAGGAAGCGGGCTCGGACGTGCTGATCATCGACACGGCCGGCCGCCTGCAGAACAAGGCCGAGCTGATGGCCGAGCTCGAGAAGATCGTGCGCGTGCTCGGCAAGCTCGACCCCGAGGCGCCGCACACGGTGCTGCAGACGGTCGACGCCACCACCGGCCAGAACGCGCTCAACCAGGTCGAGATCTTCCGCAATGTCGCAGGCGTGAACGGACTGGTGATGACAAAACTCGACGGCACGGCGCGCGGCGGTATTTTGGTCGCAATCGCAGCCAAACATAGACTGCCGGTCTATTTCATCGGCGTCGGCGAGCAGGTCGACGATCTCGAACCATTTTCGGCGAGCGATTTCGCCAAGGCGATCGCGGGAGTCGCCTGATGCGTTTCCGCTAGCCGGAAACGATCGGAAGCCAGGAAGCCATGAACGCACCCATTCTCGAACGCGACCCCTCCGATCCGCAGCGCAAGAAGCAGGAGGTCAGCCCGCTGCTCAAGCTGGTGCTGGAACTCGGGCCGCTGGTGGTGTTCTTCTTCGCCAATGCGCGCGGCGAATGGCTCGCAGCCCGCTTCCCGGCGCTGGCCGATCTCGGCGGGCCGATCTTCATCGCAACCGGCCTGTTCATGGCCGCCACGGCGATCGCTCTGGCAGCCTCGTGGATACTGACCCGGTCGCTGCCGATCATGCCGCTGCTGTCGGGCGCGGTGGTCTTCGTGTTCGGCGCGCTGACGCTCTATCTGCAGGACGACGTCTTCATCAAGATGAAGCCGACCATCGTCAACACGCTGTTCGGCGTCATCCTTCTCGGCGGCCTGCTGTTTGGAAAGTCGCTGCTCGGCTACGTCTTCGATTCCGCCTTCAAGCTCGACGCCGAGGGCTGGCGCAAGCTGACCTTCCGCTGGGGGCTGTTCTTCCTGTTCCTCGCCGTGGTCAACGAGGTGGTGTGGCGCAGTTTCTCGACCGACACATGGGTGGCCTTCAAGGTGTGGGGCATCATGCCGATCACGCTGCTTTTCACCTTCAGCCAGATGCCGCTGATCATGCGCCATTCGCTGGAGGAGCAGCCCGGCAAATAGGCCGGGTTGCCCGATATCCTGACTCTTCGTTAACCCGCCATGCGCAAGGCGCATTGCTGCGTTGCAGCATCTTATTTTGCAGCGCAGCAGTTCCTATGTCATCCTGAGATTGGTCAGGGAGGTCATATCACGCTGCAACGTGCGGCGGATGAAAGGAACGGAACCATGTTCTTCGACAGCCTTCTGAGCCGTGCGCGCCAGAGCGCCGCCAAGCGCAAGCAGTACAAGCGCCTCGTCGCCGAGATCGACAGCTTCTCGGGCCGCGACCTGGCCGACATGCGCGCCGACCGCAGCGAGATGCTGTATCAGGCCTTCAAGCAGGTTTACGGCTAAACCGGACGGCGCGTTCGTAGCGGGCGCGCCCCAGCAAATCCACGCCGGCGCATGACGACGATGCGCCGAGCCATCCATCCGAGGAGCCTGAGGCGCCCCGGCTACTGCGCCGCCAGCGCCTTCTCGATTTCCGGCATGAGGGTCGCCCGCACCGATTCCGGCGTCATCGGACCAACATGCTTGAACGCGACCTTGCCGTCCTTGCCGACCAGGAAGGTCTCGGGAATTCCGTAGACGCCCCAGTCGATCGCCGAGCGGCCCTTCGGGTCCACGCCCAGGACATCGAAGGGATTGCCGAGCTCGCCGAGGAAGCGGCGGGCGTTCTCGGGCTTGTCCTTGTAGTTGAACCCCGCCACCGTCACGCGCTGGTCCTTGGACAGCTCGACGATCACCGGATGCTCCTCGCGGCAGGGCGCGCACCACGACGCCCACACATTGACCAGCGTCACCTTGCCGATGAAATCCGCCGAGTTGAGGCCGGGCAGCGACACGCCCTCGAGCGGTAGCAATTCTGTCTTCGGCGCCGCCTGGCCGATCAGCGTCGACGGCACCACCGCAAGGTCGCGGCCGGACAGGAGCTGGGCCAGGAATACACCCGCCAGCGCCAGGAAGAGCAGCAGCGGCAGCAGGATGAACAGCTTGCGCGGGCGTGGCGGATTTTCGGTTTCGGTGCTCATGGACGGGCTCCGCTGCGGTCCGAGCGGCGGCGATGGCCGGCGGCTTCGAGTTCCGCCAGTTCGCGCTTGCGGGCGCGCTGGTCGCAGAGGATCCACAGGACCAGGCCGGCTATGGCCAGCGCCGAAGCGCCGTAAGCGGCCGTGACGTAGAGGGCGTGTGCGCTCATCGGGCGGCAGTCCGCTGGCAAAGTTCAAACATGTCGATCTTTCCGACCATGGCTTCAATTAGCCATGAGCACGCGCTCATGCAATTGGACGCCGCGCCGCACCCGGCCGCGATGAAGCGATCGTGATCGTCGGGCAGAGTTGGTCAGTCGGTGCCCGAACGCAGCGCCACCGCCGCCGCCAGCGGGCCGATGACGGCGAGGAACAGGGTCAGCGCGCAGAGGATCACGAAGGGCGGCATGAACGGGTCCGGGTCGTTGGCCGCGCCGTAGGCGGCGGTGACGCCGAAGATCAGCACGGGAATGACGAGCGGCAGGATCAGCACCGAGATCAGCAGCCCGCCGCGCGGCAGCGCGACGGTGACCGCCGCACCGGCGGCGCCGACGAAGACGATCGCCGGCGTGCCGACGAGCAAGGTGAGGGCGGCGGCGCCGATGCCGGCGGGCTCCATGTTCATGAACAGGCCGAGCATCGGGGCGGCGACGACGAGCGGCAGCACGCTCGCCGTCCAGTGGGCAAGGCATTTGACGAAGACGGTCAGCGCCAGCAGGTGCCGGTCGGCGTTGAGCACGAGCAGGTCGAGCGAACCGTCCTCGCGGTCGGCCTGGAACAGCCGGTCGAGGCCGAGCAGGCTGGCGAGCAGCGCGCCGATCCAGAGGATCGCCGGGCCGATGCGGGCGAGCAGGTTGAGGTCCGGCCCGACGCCGAAGGGGATGGTGACGATGACGGCAAGGAAGAACAGTACGCCGGTCAGCGCCCCGCCGCCGGCGCGGATGCCCATCCTGAGGTCGCGGAGATAGAGGGCTAGCATGAGAGCTGCCTTCCATTGATCTGGGCGGAAAGGTCGCGCTTCTTCGCACCCCCCTCTGTCCTGCCGGACATCTCCCCCGCAAGGGGGGAGATCACGCTGTGGGCCGGTCGTCGCCAATCGCCAATGGTGCAGGAATGGCGGCAAGGCTGGAGCTGCCAATCTCCCCCCTTGCGGGGGAGATGTCCGGCAGGACAGAGGGGGGTGTGAAGAAGCGCGGAGCTATCAAACATGCATCCGCTCCATCTCCAGCGCCTTCGCGCCTTCCAGCCCGAGCGGCAGGTGGGTCGCGGCGACGATGATTCCGCCGGCCCGGCAGTGGCCGCGCATGAGGGCTGCGAACTGCGCGTCGGAGGCCTTGTCGAGGCCTGCGGTCGGTTCGTCGAGCAGCCAGACCGGGCGATGGCTGATCAACAGCTTGGCAATCGCGGCGCGGCGCTTCTGGCCGGTCGACAGATAGCCGAAGGGCAGATGGCCGAGACCGTCGAGGCCGACGTCCGCCAGCGCCTCGCCAATGTCGAGCTTGCCGTTGCCGGCAAAGCTCTGCCAGAATTCCAGGTTCTCGGAGACCGTCAGCGCCGCCTTCATCGCGTTCTGGTGGCCGAGATAATGGCAGGCGGACGCAACCGTCGGGAACTCCTCGCCACCGCCCTCCACGGCGATTCGCCCATGGGCGTGCGGCAGGAGACCGGCGACTATCCTCAGCAGCGTCGACTTGCCCGAGCCGTTGGGCCCGGTGACGGCGAGCGCCTCGCCGTTTCCGAGCGCGAAATCGACGCCGGCGAAGACCGTTTCGCCACCCCTTTCCCCGCTCAGATCGTCGGCGATCAGCCGCATGTTTCCCCCGTCGCCGAAACCGGTTTGCCGCCGCTTCGCGTCGCAGCAAATTAGGCGATTCTCCGTCTAGAACTATTCCAGGAAATTCTCTATATGCCACTCGACCATGCCAGCGGTCGGCATGGAAACAGAATTTGCGCCGAACCAGCGCACGCGCCGCCTTGAACGGCTCGGGTTGCTTGGGAGCGGACAGCGGAAATGGCCGTACCCGCACCTTTGCGCGTGATTGCATGCCATCGGAGTCCGTTCCCGTGTAGGCTGAACAGACAAGGATGGATCGCACGTGTCCAAATCACTCGACAGTTTCAATTGCCGCCGCACCCTGACCGCGGGTGGGGCCGAGTATGTTTACTACAGCCTCGTCGAGGCCGAGAAGAACGGCCTTACCGGCGTCTCGCAGCTGCCTTACTCGATGAAGGTGCTGCTCGAGAACCTCCTGCGCAACGAAGACGGCCGCTCGGTCACCAAGGAATCGATCCAGGCCGTTGCCGGCTGGCTGACCGACAAGGGCACCGCCGGCGTCGAGATCGCCTACCGTCCGGCCCGCGTGCTGATGCAGGACTTCACCGGCGTTCCGGCCGTTGTCGACCTCGCCGCCATGCGTGACGGCATCAAGACCCTCGGCGGCGACCCCGAGAAGATTAACCCGCTGGTTCCGGTCGACCTCGTCATCGACCACTCGGTCATCGTCGACGAGTTCGGCACCCCGCTGGCCTTCGCCCGCAACGTCGAACTGGAATATGAGCGCAACGAAGAGCGCTACAAGTTCCTGAAGTGGGGCCAGCAGGCGTTCCGCAACTTCCGCGTCGTGCCGCCCGGCACCGGCATCTGCCACCAGGTCAACCTCGAATATCTCGCCCAGACCGTCTGGACGAACACCGAGGACGGCGTGACGACGGCCTATCCGGACACCTGCGTCGGCACCGACTCGCACACCACCATGATCAACGGCCTGGGCGTGCTCGGCTGGGGCGTGGGCGGCATCGAGGCCGAAGCCGCGATGCTCGGCCAGCCGGTCTCCATGCTGCTGCCCGAGGTCATCGGCTTCCGCCTGACCGGCAAGCTCAAGGAAGGCGTCACCGCCACCGACCTGGTGCTGACCGTCACCCAGATGCTGCGCAAGAAGGGCGTCGTCGGCAAGTTCGTCGAGTTCTTCGGCCCCGGCCTCTCCAACATGACGCTGGCCGACCGCGCCACCATCGGCAACATGGCGCCCGAGTACGGTGCGACCTGCGGCTTCTTCCCGGTCGATTCCGAGACCATCCGCTACCTCAACATGTCGGGCCGCGCCGAAAACCGCATTGCGCTCGTCGAGGAGTATTCCAAGGCGCAGGGCATGTGGCGCGACGCCTCGTCGGCCGACCCCGTCTTCACCGACCTGCTCGAACTCGAACTCTCCGAAGTCGTGCCGTCGATGGCCGGCCCGAAGCGTCCCGAAGGCCGCATCCCGCTCGAAGGCATCGCCTCGGGCTTCGCCAAGGCGCTGGAAGCCGAGTACAAGAAGACCGTCGACACCGCCAAGCGCTACGCCGTCGAGGGCGAGACCTTCGACCTCGGCCATGGCGACGTGGTGATCGCGGCGATCACGTCCTGCACCAACACCTCGAACCCGAGCGTGCTGATCGGAGCGGGCCTGCTCGCCCGCAACGCCAACCGCGTCGGCCTCAAGCAGAAGCCGTGGGTCAAGACCTCGCTGGCTCCCGGTTCGCAGGTGGTGGCCGAGTATCTCGAGAAGGCCGGCCTGCAGAAGGAGCTCGACCAGATCGGCTTCAACCTCGTCGGCTTCGGCTGCACCACCTGCATCGGCAACTCCGGCCCGCTGCCGGCGCCGATCTCCAAGACCATCAACGACAAGGGCCTGATCGGTGCGGCCGTGCTCTCGGGCAACCGCAACTTCGAAGGCCGCGTGTCGCCCGACGTGCAGGCCAACTACCTGGCCTCGCCGCCGCTGGTGGTGGCTTACGCGCTCGCCGGCACGGTCACCAAGGACCTGACGACCGAGCCGCTGGGCGAGGATCGCGACGGCAAGCCGGTGTTCCTCAAGGACATCTGGCCGACCAGCGCCGAGATCGAGGAGTTCATCGCCAAGAACGTCACCCGCGAGCTGTTTGCCCGCAAGTATGCCGACGTCTTCAAGGGCGACGAGAACTGGCAGAACGTCCAGGCGCCGGAAGGCCAGACCTACACATGGGACGACGACTCGACCTATGTGCAGAACCCGCCTTACTTCGTCGGCATGGGCTCCAAGCCCGGCCAGATCGGCGAGATCAAGGGCGCTCGCGTGCTCGGCCTGTTCGGCGACAAGATCACCACCGACCACATCTCCCCGGCCGGTTCGATCAAGGCGGCTTCGCCTGCCGGCAAGTACCTGATGGACAATGGCGTCGGCGTCGCCGACTTCAACCAGTACGGCACGCGCCGCGGCAACCATGAGGTGATGATGCGCGGCACCTTCGCCAACATCCGCATCCGCAACCACATGCTGGGCGAGAACGGCCGCGAGGGTGGCTACACCTTCCACTATCCGTCGAAGGAAGAGATGCCGATCTACGACGCCGCCATGCAGTACCGCAGCGAAGGCGTGCCGCTGGTGATCTTCGCCGGCGTCGAGTACGGCAACGGCTCGTCGCGCGACTGGGCAGCCAAGGGCACCAACCTGCTCGGCGTGCGCGCGGTCATCGCCCAGTCGTTCGAGCGCATCCACCGCTCGAACCTGGTCGGCATGGGCGTGATCCCCTTCACCTTCGAAGAGGGCACGACCTGGAAGACGCTCGGCCTGAAGGGCGACGAACAGGTGACGATCGACGGTCTCGAGACCATCAAGCCGCGCCAGAAGATGACGGCCAAGATCGCCTTCGCCGACGGTTCGACGAAGGACGTTCCGATCCTCTGCCGCATCGATACGCTCGACGAGCTCGACTACTTCAAGAACGGCGGCATCCTGCAGTACGTTCTGCGCGACCTCGCCGCGTAAGGCGGCCGCAGCGTTGCACGTGAATCAAGGCCGCCGGGGGCGCAAGCTCCGGCGGCTTTTTTCTTCTCCGCACGACGGCGGCAAGAACCGGGAAGGCAGCATCCCTTGCCTTGTGGGCCGTCGCTGCATAGAGACGGTTGGACCGCAACGCACCCGCAGGCCAGCCTTGTCGCTTCTTTCCGTCGCCATTCTCTTCCTCTCCGGCTTCCTGTCGGGCGTCGTCAACGCCATCGCCGGTGGCGGCACCTTCCTCACCTTCGGCGCCATGACCATGATCGGCATTCCGCCGATCTCGGCCAACGCCACCTCGTCGATCGCCCAGTTCCCCGGTTACGTCACATCGACCTACGCCTATCTCGCCGACATCAGGCGCATGTGGCGCGGCGCCCTCGCCTTCGCCTTCATCTCGGCCATCGGCGCGCTGGCCGGAGCGCTGATCCTGCTGTCGCTCGACAATGTCTCGTTCGGCGCGCTGGTGCCGTGGCTGCTGCTCGCCGCCACAGCACTCTTTGCCGCCGGCCCCTGGCTCCGGCCGAAAAAGCTCGCCCAGCGACCCGAAGGCGTGCCGTCCTCGCGCGCCGGCCGCATCGTCCAGTTCCTCACCTCGATCTATGGCGGCTTCTTCGGCGCCGGCATGGGCGTGATGATGCTCGCCACCCTCGGCCTCACCGAGGGCGGCGACTACCACCGCCTCAATGCGCTGAAGAACATGCTGTCCATCGTCATCGCCGCGGTTGCCATCGTCATCTTCGCCTCAGGCGGGGTGGTGGCCTGGGCGGAAGCGGCGATCATGGTGCCGGGCGTGGCACTCGGCGGCTATGCCGGCGTCTGGACGGCGCGGCGCGTGCCGCAGGCCGTGGTCCGCAGCTTCGTGGTAGCGGTCGGATTGTTTTTGGCAGGCTATTATTTCACCAAGGTTTGAGGCCAGCGGAAGCCACGATCTTCCCATGTCGGGAAATTCGGCTTGCGCCCTACCGCTCGGCCTCGTGTTCCGCCCACAGGTCCGGGCGCCGCTCCTTGGTCAGCTTCTCCGCCTCGGCCCGCCGCCACTTGGCGATCTTGCCGTGGTTGCCGGAGGTCAGCACTTCCGGGATCGGCCGCCCCTCGAAATCCTGCGGCCGGGTGTAGTGGGGATGCTCGAGCAGCCCGCCCTCGAAGCTTTCCTCCTCGCCCGACGACTCGTTGCCCATCACGCCAGGCAGCAGCCGGACCACTGCGTCGAGCAGCACGAGAGCCGCCGGCTCGCCGCCGGACAGGATGAAGTCGCCGATCGAGATTTCTTCCAGCTCGCGCGCGTCGATCACGCGCTGGTCGACGCCCTCGAAGCGTCCGCACAGGATCACCGCGCCCGGTCCGGCGGCCAGTTCACGCACGCGATCCTGCGTCAGCGGCCTGCCGCGTGGGCTCATCAGGATGCGCGGGCGCGGGTCGCCCTCGGGCGAGGCATGATCGATCGTCTTGGCGATGATGTCGGCGCGCATCACCATGCCGGCACCGCCGCCGGCCGGCGTGTCGTCCACCGAGCGGTGCCTGTCGGTGGCGAAGTCGCGGATCTGCACCGCCTCGAGCGCCCAGTCGCCGCGCTCGAGCGCGCGCCCCGCCAGCGACATCCCCAGCGCCCCCGGGAACATCTCCGGATAGAGCGTGAGCACGGTTGCGCGGAACATCAGCGGTTGCCCCCGGCGTCCTTCGGTTCCCGCGCGCGCTTGCGCGTATCGAACTCGCCTTCCTCCGGCGGCGGGCCGAATTCGTCGTCGTCGCTGTCGACCAGCCCCGCGGCGACGGTGTCGATGCCGACGAAGCCGCCGGCAATGTCGACAACCGGCACCGCGGCTTCGGTGAACGGGATCAGCACGCCCTTGCGGCCCTGGTAGTGGATGTCGAGGATGTCGCCGCCGCCGAAATTCTGCACCGCGATCACCTTGCCGACCGTGGCGCCGGTCTCGTCGCGAACAGCGAGCCCCATCAGGTCGGTGTGGTAGAACTCGCCGTCGGCGGCGTCGTCGGGCAGCGCCGAACGCTCGACGAACAGTTCGACATTGGTCAGCGCCTCGGCGGCAGTGCGGTCGTTCACGCCCTTGAAACGCACCACAACCATGTTGTTGGCGGGGCGGATGTCGGTGACCTCCAGGCTGCGGCCGTCCTTGGTGTAGAGCAGCCCGTAGTCGGCCAGCGCCAGCGGGTCGCCGGTGAAGGTCTTCACCCTGAGCTCGCCCTTGATGCCGTGGGCTGCGCCGATCACGGCCATCTGGACTGGATTCTCGAGTTTGGCCATCGCCGTTTCACCGCTTGCTAACTTCGTCTGGTCCACACTGACTTATTCAATCGGACCCCCGCTGCCAATGCAGGAATTCCTCATCGCCGCAAAACCCGACCTGCAGGGCGCGCGCGAGCGCTGGCTGAAGGCGCTCGCCGGCGAGAGGCGCCTGTCGGCACTGACGGTCGAGGCCTATGAGCGCGACACGCGCCAGTTCCTGCAGTTCCTGACCGGGCACAATGGCGGCCCACCCGGCATCGCCGACATCCGTGACCTGCGCCCGGCCGACCTGCGCGGCTTCCTCGCCACGCGCCGCGCCGACGGCGCCGGCGCCCGCACGCTGGGACGCGGGCTGGCCGGCGTACGCTCGCTGCTGCGCTTCCTCGAACGCGAGGGCCTGGTCAATGCCGCCGGCTCCGCGGCACTGCGCGCGCCCAAGCAGCCCAAGTCGCTGCCCAAGCCTTTGACGGCGGCCGACGCCAAGCGTGTCGTCTCGGTGGGCGAACAGCTCGCCGAGCAGCGGTGGATCGCCGCGCGCAACGCCGCCCTGCTCACCCTGCTTTATGCGTCGGGCCTGCGCATTTCCGAGGCGCTAGGCCTGACAGGCACAGAACTCGCCTCGCCTGCCGACACGGTGCTGCGCATCACCGGCAAGGGCGGCAAGACCCGGCTGGTGCCGGTGCTGCCGGTTGCGCTGCAGGCGGTCGCCGAATACCGAAAACTCTGCCCCTACCACCTCGGCGCCGACGGTGCGCTGTTTCGCGGTGCCCGCGGTGGCCCGCTCGACCCGGCGATCATCCAGCGCGAGATGCGCAAGCTGCGCTCGGCACTCAACCTGCCCGACACCGCGACCCCGCATGCGTTGCGCCACTCCTTCGCCACGCACCTGCTCGGCCGCGGCGGCGACCTCAGGACAATCCAGGAACTGCTCGGCCACGCCAGCCTCTCCACCACCCAGGTCTATACCGGCGTCGACACCTCCCGCCTGCTCGAAATTTACGAGGCCGCCCACCCGCGCGCCTGAGGCCAGGCACGGCCGCAGCGCGGCGAGACGCACAATTGTCACCGCGCCATTAACCGTTTTGCCGCTTTTGGCCGCTACAGCTTCAGCATGAAACGTTTCGTCGCCTTCGCCGACCGTGCGTCGCTCGTCTCGCTGAAGCTGCTTGCAGCGTTCAACGTGCTGTTCTTCATCCTGTTCTTCGCCGTGGCCTTCCTGCTTGCCACCCAGGCCCGCGCCCAGGCGCCGGTCTGCACCGGCTCGGACATGCTGGCCGACCTCGCCAAGAGCGACCCGGCGCTGCTCGAAAAGATCGAGGCCGAGGCAAGGAAGACCGTTAACGGCGAGGGCCTGCTCTGGAAGCTGGAAAAGCCCGGCCGCGAACCGTCCTGGCTCTACGGAACCATGCACGTCACCGATCCGCGCGTCACCACGCTGGAGCCGGCCGCGCAAAAGGCATTCGACGCATCGAAGACCTTTGTCATGGAAACCACCGACGTGCTGGATCAGAAGGCGATGCTCGCAAGCCTGATGCAGCAGCCGGACCTGATGATGTTCACCGACAGCACGACGCTGCCCTCGCTACTGTCGGCAGAGGACGCCAAGATCGTCAATGCCGCGCTCGAGGCGCGCGGCATCCCGCCGGCGAGCGTGGCCAAGATGAAGCCGTGGATGCTCTCGTCGATGGTGGCGTTGCCGGCCTGCGAGCTTACCCGCAAGGCGGGCGGCGCGCCGGTCCTCGACATCTTGCTGGCGCAGCAGGCCAAGGCTGCCGGCAAGGAGGTCAAGGGCCTCGAAAGCGCCGCCGACCAGCTCCGCGCCATGGCCTCGCTGCCGATGCAGTTCCACATCCAGGGGCTGGTCGAGACGCTGAAGCTCGGCGACCGCATGGACGACGTCATCGAAACCATGGTGGTGCTCTACCAGCGCGGCGAAGCCGGCAAGTTCTGGCCGTTGTTCCGCAACGCACTACCCTCCGCCAGCTCCGACGAGGAGGGCTACGGCGCCTTCGAGCAGGCAATGGTGGTGGCGCGCAACAAGACCATGGTCGAGCGTGGCGCGCCGATCCTCGCCGAAGGCGGCGCCTTCATGGCCGTCGGCGCGCTGCATCTGCCCGGCCCCGACGGGCTGGTCGAACTGTTCCGCAAGGCGGGCTTCACCGTCAGCGTCGCCGACCGCTAGCGCCGGCGTTGGCGACCTGCGCCAGCATCGCCGGCACGATGATCCGATGGAACGGCATGACGACCGCGAGATAGGCGCGTCCGAACCGGTTGTGCGGCCTGACCAGCGTCGATGCGCTGACCTCCTGGCGTCCCTCGCCGAGATCCTCGACCTCGACCAGCAGCCGGAAATCGAGATGGCGATCGTCGAGCCCGAGCACGACCCGGGACGCCGACTGGCTGAAGACAGGAAACATCCCCAGCCGCTCCTGCCGCGGCGGGACGTCGGTCGGCCGCGTCTTCAGGCCGAACGGCCGGACAAGCAGGTTGCGCAACGCCATCAGCCAGCCGATCCAGGCCGGACGGTTGCAGAAGGCTCGCCCGGCCGAGGTCGCCGCATCGAGGGCCTGTCCGGTCACCACGATGGCGAAGCGGTCGGAAAAACTCGCGCCGGGAAGCAGTTCGTCGGTGCTGGGAAGGCTCGGCAACTGAGGCATGTCATGGATCCCCGATGGCAGAACGGAGCGAGCGTAGTCCTCTTTGGAGGTCCTTGCAGCGCGGCGAAACGCCGCCACGTCAGCGTTCGTTTCCAAAATTTCACGCCATTGTGAAACCGAAAGCCAATTCGCGCGTTGATTGCGGTGTTCACGCAATGATTGCGGAGCATAGCTGAGGGAGACTCTTAATGGTGAACAATCCAGATCCAGGCCGCCCACCTGCACGCCAGTCCAACATGGGCAGCACATGGCTGATAGCCATCATCGTCGTGCTGCTCGCGGCTGTGGCCTATTACATATTCGGACCGAAGACAGGTGAAGCACCTGCACCGGCGGAGCCGCCCGCAGCAAGCACGCCTGCTCCCGCCCCCGAACCGGCCCCGGCGCCTTCGACCACCGCACCGGCCCCGACCGAGCCCGCGCCTGCACCGGCAACGCCGGCGCCCGCCGAGCCCGCGCCTTCCGGCGGCGGTACCACGGCTCCTGCGCCTTCGGGCGGCTGACAGCCGGCCAAAGGCAAAACGGCCCGCTCACCGAGCGGGCCGTTTCGTGTCGAGAACTCTACCCAGCGCCTACATGTGGATCGGCTTGAAGAAGGTGGCGAGTGCCGCCTCCTTCACCGCTTCGGACATGGTCGGATGCGCATGGCAGGTGCGGCCGAGATCCTCGGACGAGCCGCCGAACTCCATCAGCACCGCCGCCTCGTGGATCATCTCGCCGGCACCGAAGCCGACGATGTGCACGCCCAGGACCCTGTCGCTGTCCTTGTCGGCCAGAATCTTGACGAAGCCGTCGGTGTGCAGCATGGCACGCGCCCGGCCGTTCGCGGTGAACGGGAACTTGCCCACCTTGTAGGCTGTGCCGGCCTTCTTGAGCTCTTCCTCGGTCTTGCCCACCGATGCCACTTCCGGGCTGGTGTAGACCACGCCAGGGATGACGTCGTAGTTCACATGGCCAGCCTGACCGGCGATGATCTCGGCAACCGCGACACCCTCGTCCTCGGCCTTGTGCGCCAGCATCGGGCCGGCGACCACGTCGCCGATGGCGTAGATACCGGCAACGTTGGTACGCAGGTGGCCGTCGGTCTTGACCCGGCCGCGCTCGTCCATCTCGACGCCGGCCTCCTTGAGGCCGAGGCCTTCGGTGTAGGGCTTGCGGCCGGTGGCCACCAGCACGACGTCCGCCTCGATGGTCTCGGCAGCACCGCCCTTGACCGGTTCGAAGGTCACGGTCGCGCCCTTCTTGGCCTTGGCGGCACCAGTCACCTTGGAGCCGAGCTTGAACTCGAAGCCCTGCTTGGCAAGCATGCGCTGGAACTGCTTGGCAACGTCGCCGTCCATGCCACCGAGGATAGTGTCGAGATATTCGACCACCGTCACCTTGGCGCCGAGCCGCGCCCATACCGAGCCCAGTTCGAGGCCGATGACGCCGCCACCGACCACCACCAGGTGGCCGGGAACCTTATCCAGCTCCAGCGCGCCGGTCGACGAGACGATCACCTTCTCGTCGAAGGCGACCTCGACGCCCGGGATGCCGGCAACATCGGAACCCGTGGCGATGACGATGTTCTTGGTCTCGATCTCCTGGATCTTGCCGTCGTCGCCGACCACGGCAACCTTGCCCGCGCCCAACACCTTGCCGGTGCCCTTGAAGCTGTCGATCTTGTTCTTCTTGAACAGGAACGACACGCCGGTCACGTTGGCCGCAACGGTGGCGTCCTTGTGCGCCATCATCTTCGCAAGGTTCAGCTTCGGCGTGCCGACCTCGACGCCCAGTGCGTCGAACGAATGCTGCGCCTCGGCCAGCATCTCCGAAGCATGCAGCAGCGCCTTGGAGGGGATGCAGCCGATGTTCAGGCAGGTGCCGCCGAACGTGTCGCGCTTCTCGATCACGGCCGTCTTCAGGCCGAGCTGTGCCGCCTTGATGGCGCACACATAGCCGCCGGGGCCGGATCCGATGACGACGACATCATATGCCATGTTCTTGTCCTTCTCTTGGGGGCGGTCAGCGGCCGCCGCTCACGTTCAAAATCGAGCCCGTCGTATATGAGGCCGCGTCCGACAAAAGCCAAATCACGGCCTGGGCAACTTCTTGTGCCTGGCCTTCGCGCTTCATGGGCACGAGGCCGCGAATGGCAGCGATGCGGTCGGGCTGTCCGCCCGAGGCGTGGATTTCCGTATCGATGATGCCCGGACGGACCGCGTTCACCCTGACGCCTTCCGTCGCGACCTCGCGTGCAAGGCCGATGGTGAAGGTGTCGATCGCGCCCTTCGAAGCGGCATAGTCGACATACTCGCCGGGCGAACCGAGCGTCGCCGCCGCAGACGAGATGTTGACGATCGCCCCGCCCGCGCCGCCATGCAGCGACGACATGCGCCTGACCGCCTCGCGGGCGCACAGGATCGAACCGACGACGTTGATGCGCATCATGCGCTCGAGCCGGGCAGCGCTCATCTCATCGACGCGCGCCTTCATGTCGACCACGCCGGCATTGTTGACGAAGGCGTCGAGCCTGCCGAAGGTCCGGTCGACCTCGGCGAACATCGAAAGCACGTCGGCCTCGCTGCCGACGTCACCCTTGATCGCGATGGCCTCGCCGCCGGCAGTTTCAAGCTCCGCCACCAAAGCCTTTGCCGCCGCCTCGTTAGCGGCGTAGTTGAGCGCCACGCGGTACCCTGCCTCGACGGCCAGCCGGCAAATGGCGGCACCTATACCTCGGCTGCCGCCGGTCACCAGCAGGACCTTGCCCCGAGCGCTCATTCTTGGCACCCCTGCAGCTCGAACACGTCCCACGGCACTTTCGAGAAGCCGGCCGGCCCGTAGGCCGCCGACATGCGCAGGGAATGGCCGAGATCCGGAAAGATCAGCTGCCTGGGCGCCGCCGACCCGGTTTTTTCGCGCGGCAGCAGCGAAACCCCGCCCTGTTCGTCGACGCTGTAGATCACGCCCTGCCAAACCGTGCAGGCGTCCAGCTCCTCGCCGGTCACGTCGCCTTCGGGACACTGGTACATCAGCATGCCGTTGGGCCGCCCGACCTCCGCCGACCACATCACGACGCCGTCGAGCACGGTGGAATTGTCCAGCACCATCTTGAAGCTGTTTGTTACGGCGGCCGATTCCAGCGTCGGCCGGAAATCGATCGACGCCGCCTGGTCACGGTCGCCATAGACCGACAGCTCGATCGGGCATGCGGCATTGGCCGTCGTAGCCGACAGCATCGCGACAGCCGGGATCAGAGCCGCAAACCGCATCAGCCGGCCTGCACCGTAGCAAGCTTCACGCCAAGCCCGATGAAGATCATGCCGGTCGCCTTGTTGAACCAGCGGCCCCAGGCAACGAAGCGCTCGCGCACCGACGCCATGGTGAAGAACATCGACACGCCGACGAACCAGGCGATCAGCACCACCGCCATCAGCAGGCCATAGACGCCCTTCACCGCAGCCGGCGTCTCGTGGCTGACCATCGCGGTGAACAGGGGGACGAAAAACAGCACTGCCTTGGGATTGAGCGCATTGGTCACGAACCCCAGCAGGAAGCAGCGCACCGCCGAAATGGCCTTGGCCTCGTCGCCGCCTTGCTGCATGTCGACGGAAGCCATTTCCATCGGGCCGGCGCGCAGCGCCTTGATGCCGAGATAGAGGAGATAGGCGGCACCCGCCCATTTCAGCATGGAGAACAGAAGGAGCGACTTCGACACGATCAGCCCGATGCCGAGGATGGTGTAGCTGACGTGGAACAGCAGCGACGTGCCGATACCGAAGCTGGTGATGATGGCGGCGCGGCGGCCATGCACCACGCTCTGGCGCACGACCATGACAAAGTCCGCGCCCGGCACCACCATCAGCACCGAAAACACCGCCAGCAGGCCGGCAAACTCGAGAACGTACTGCGTCATTCCTTGCCCTCCCCCAGCGGCGCGTTGAATGCCCAGACATGGCCGAACGGGTCGCGCACGCGCCCGTAGCGCGCGCGCCAGAACATGTCGCCGGGCGGCATGGTGATAGCCGCGCCCGCGGCTGCGGCCTTGACGATCGCGCGATCGACCTCGGCCGGTGTCTTCAGATTGATGTTGACGGTGAGGCTCGCTCCGCCCCTGGTCAGCGGCGACAGTACGTCGGTACCGAACTCGGGAAACTCGTCGTGCAGCATCACCTCGCTGCCGAACATGGCGAGGTTGGCATGCAGTACGCGCACGCCGTCCTCGGCCATCTGCTCGAAGGTCTCGACGGCGTCGAACGCCTTCTCGTAGAAGGCGATCGCTTCCTTGCCGCCCTTGACGCAGAGATGCACCTGGATCGGAGGAATGTCCGGTTCGAAGGCCATGAGCTGGTCCTTTCGGCGAGCGCAACCAGAGCGGGCTTTTTCAAACCCGCTCTACACGCTTGTGCCTCAGAGGTCGAGAACCAGACGCTCCGGATCTTCCAGGCTGTCCTTGACGCGGACCAGGAAGGTCACGGCTTCCTTGCCGTCGACGATGCGGTGATCGTAGCTGAGCGCGAGATACATCATCGGGCGGATGACGATCTGGCCGCCGACCACGACAGGACGGTCCTGGATCTTGTGCATGCCGAGGATACCCGACTGCGGCGCGTTCAGGATCGGAGTCGACATCAGCGAGCCGTAGACGCCGCCGTTGGAGATGGTGAAGGTGCCGCCCTGCATATCGGCGACCGACAGCTTGCCGTCGCGCGCGGCGAGGCCGAGGCGGCCGATTTCCTTCTCGATCTCGGCGATCGACATCTGGTCGGCGTCGCGCACCACCGGAACCACCAGGCCCTTGTCCGTGCCGACGGCGACGCCGACATGGGCAAAGTTCTTGTAGATGATGTCGGTGCCGTCGATCTCGGCGTTGACCGCCGGGATCTCCTTCAGCGCATGCGTCACCGCCTTGGTGAAGAAGCCCATGAAGCCGAGCTTCACGCCGTGCTTCTTCTCGAACACGTCCTTGTACTTCGAACGCAGCGCCATCACCGCGCTCATGTCCACCTCGTTGAAGGTGGTCAGCATGGCGGCCGTCGACTGCGCCTCCTTGAGGCGGCGGGCGATGGTCTGGCGCAGCTTGGTCATGCGCACGCGCTCTTCGCGCGGGGCATCCTCGGCACTCGACGGCGCGCGCACGGCGACCGGGGCCGGGGCCGCGGGCGTCGAGGCGGGGGCGGCAACGCCCTTGGCGATGGCGTCGAGCACGTCGCCCTTGAGCACCTGGCCGCGCTTGCCGGAGCCGGCGATCTGGTCGACCGTGATGTTGGCCTCGGCGAGCAGCTTGGCGGCGGCCGGGGCCGGCGGCATCTTGCGCTCCTCGATGGGCGGAGCACCGGCGACGGAAGCGGTCTGGGCCACTGCCTCCTTGACGGTCGAGGCGGCGGTCGGAGCCGAAGCCTGAGCGACGGCCTCGGGCTTCGTCGCGGGTGCGCCGTTGCCGGCGGCAATGGTGCCGAGAAGTGCAGCGACGCCGACGGTCTCGCCTTCCTTGACGGTCTGCTCGGCCAGCACGCCGGCAGCCGGGGCCGGCACTTCGATGGTGACCTTGTCGGTCTCGAGTTCGACCAAGGGCTCGTCGGCGGCGATCACGTCGCCGACCTTCTTGAACCACTTGCCGATGGTTGCCTCGGAAACGGATTCGCCGAGGGTGGGGACACGGATTTCGGTAGCCATTTTTTGCTGTCCGTTCTTTCAGTTATTCGCCGAGGGCGTCGTCGAGGAATGCCTGGAGCTGCGCCAGGTGCTTGGACATCAGGCCCGTCGCCGGGGAGGCGGCGGCCGGACGGCCGGTGTAGCGCACGCGCTGGTGCTTGGCGTCGATATGGGCGAGCACCCATTCCAGATACGGGTCGATGAACGACCACGCACCCATGTTCTTGGGCTCTTCCTGGCACCACACCATCTCCGCGTTGCGGAAGCGGCTGAGCTCGGTGATCAGCGCCTTGGCCGGGAACGGATAGAGCTGCTCGACGCGCAGCAGGTAGATGTCGTCGATGCCGCGCTTCTCGCGCTCCTCGTAGAGGTCGTAATAGACCTTGCCGGTGCAGAGCACGACGCGGCGGATCTTCGAATCCTTGACCAGCTTGATCGGCTCGTTGCCGAGATACTGGGCGTCGTCCCACAGCAGGCGGTGGAACGAGCTCTCGCCCGAGATCTCCGACAGCGAAGACACGGCGCGCTTGTGGCGCAGCAGCGACTTCGGCGTCATCAGGATCAGCGGCTTGCGGAAGTCGCGCTTCAGCTGCCGGCGCAGGATGTGGAAGTAGTTGGCCGGCGTGGTGACATTGGCCACCTGCATGTTGTCTTCGGCGCAAAGCTGCAGGAAGCGCTCGAGGCGTGCCGAGGAGTGCTCGGGGCCCTGGCCTTCATAGCCGTGCGGCAGCAGGCAGACGAGGCCCGACATGCGCAGCCACTTGCGTTCGCCCGACGAGATGAACTGGTCGAACACCACCTGGGCGCCGTTGGCGAAGTCGCCGAACTGGGCTTCCCACAAGGTCAGCGCCTTCGGCTCGGCCAGCGAATAGCCGTATTCGAAGCCGAGCACCGCCTCTTCCGAGAGCATCGAATTGATGACCTCGTAGCCGGCCTGCGCCGCCGACAGGTTGTTGAGCGGGATGTAGCGGTTCTCGTCGCGCTGGTCGTAGAGCACCGAGTGGCGCTGCGAGAAGGTGCCGCGCTCGGAATCCTGGCCGGACAGGCGGATCGGGTTGCCGTCGAGCAGGATCGAGCCGAAGGCCAGTGCCTCGGCGGTAGCCCAGTCAAGGCCTTCGCCCGACTCGATCGCCTGGCGGCGGTTTTCGAGGAAGCGCGCAATGGTGCGATGGACCTCGAAGTCCTTCGGCACCTCGGTCAGCTTCTTGCCGATCTCCTTCAGTGTCTTCACCGGCACGGCGGTCTTGCCGCGGCGCAGCTCGTCCTGGTTGTCGGCGGCGCGCAGGCCCGACCATGCGCCGTCCAGCCAGTCGGCCTTGTTCGGCTTGTAGGCCTGGCCGGCCTCGAACTCGGTCTCGAGGTTGGCGCGCCAGTCGGCGCGCATCTGGTCGACGTCGGCCTGGTTCAGCAGGCCCTCGCTGATCAGCTTGTCCGCATAGACATGCGCCACCGTCTTATGGGTACGGATCGAACGGTACATGATCGGCTGGGTGAAGCCCGGCTCGTCGCCTTCGTTGTGGCCGAAGCGGCGGTAGCAGAACATGTCCACCACGACCGGCTTGTGGAACTTCATGCGGAATTCGGTTGCCACCTTGGCCGCGAACACCACCGCTTCCGGATCGTCGCCGTTGACGTGGAAGATCGGCGCCTCGATCATCTTCGCCACATCCGACGGATAGGGCGACGAGCGCGAGAAGCGCGGGTTCGTCGTGAAGCCGATCTGGTTGTTGATGATGACGTGCAGCGTGCCGGCGACGCGGTGGCCGCGCAGACCCGACAGGCCGAGGATTTCGGCGATCACACCCTGGCCGGCGAATGCCGCATCGCCGTGCAGCAGAAGCGGCATCACCTTGGCGCGCTCTTCCTGCGGCACGATCTCGCCACGGGCGCGGCCGAACAGCTGGTCCTGCTTGGCACGCGCCTTGCCCATCACCACCGGATCGACGATCTCGAGATGCGAGGGGTTGGCGGTCAGCGACAGGTGCACCTTGTTGCCGTCGAACTCGCGGTCCGACGAGGCGCCAAGATGGTACTTCACGTCGCCCGAGCCTTCGACGTCGTCGGGCGCGTAGGAGCCGCCCTTGAACTCGTGGAACACGGCGCGGTGCGGCTTGGCCATCACGTTGGTCAACACGTTGAGGCGGCCGCGATGGGCCATGCCGAGCACGACCTCGTTGAGGCCGAGCGCGCCGCCGCGCTTGATGATCTGCTCGAGTGCGGGGATCAGCGACTCGCCGCCGTCGAGGCCGAAGCGCTTGGTGCCCTTGTACTTGACGTCGATGAACTGCTCGAAGCCCTCGGCCTCGATCAGCTTGGACAGGATCGCCTTCTTGCCCTCGGCGGTGAAGGCGATCGCCTTGTCCGGACCCTCGATGCGGGCCTGGATCCACGCCTTCTCCTCGGGATCGGAGATGTGCATGAACTCGACGCCGAGCGTCGAGCAGTAGGTGCGCTTCAGGATCTCGAGCATCTCGCGGATGGTCGCATATTCGAGGCCGAGCACGTGGTCGATGAAGATCGGACGGTCGAAGTCGGCCGCGGTGAAGCCGTAGGCCTCGGGCGACAGCTCGTTGTAGTCCTCGAGCGGCTTGGCGATGCCGAGCGGATCGAGATTGGCATGCAGGTGGCCGCGCATGCGATAGGCGCGGATCATCATGATGGCGCGCACGGAATCGCGCGTCGCCTGGAGCACGTCGATCGGCGACGGCTTGGCGCCCTCGGCGGCGGCCTTGTCCCTGACCTTCTTCTCGATCGCCTTCTCGACCAGGCCCCAGTTGCCGTCCAGCGCCGAGACCAGTTCGCCATTGGCCTGCAGCGGCCAGCTCGGCCGCGACCACGAAGCGCCCTTGGCGTTCTTGCGGATGTCGCCGGCATCGTCCTTCAGGGCGCCGAAGAAGTCGCGCCATTCCGGATCGACCGATTCAGGGTCGTCCAGATAGGCGGCGTGCAGCGCCTCGATATAGTCGGCGTTGCCGCCATAGAGGAACGAGGTGAGGGAAAATTGGTCGTTGGCCTGATCTGATCGTGCCATCTTTGTCCTGCGGAGCCCCTGGCTCCGTCTCCTGTTTGAAAGGGAGTAGGGGAGTGAGGCAGTAGGGCAATAGGTTCGAATACCTTACTGCCCTATTGCCCTACTCCCCTATTGCCTCAACCCTTGATCGCCTCGACGAGCGTGGTGCCGAGACGTGCCGGCGACGGCGACACGCGGATGCCCGCTGCCTCCATGGCCGCGATCTTGTCTTCCGCGCCGCCCTTGCCGCCGGAGATCACCGCGCCCGCGTGGCCCATGGTGCGGCCTTCCGGTGCCGTGCGGCCGGCGATGAAGCCTGCCATCGGCTTCTTGCGGCCGCGCTTGGCCTCGTCGATGAGGAACTGCGCTGCGTCCTCTTCGGCCGAACCGCCGATTTCACCGATCATGATGATCGACTTGGTCTCTTCGTCGGCCAGGAACATCTCGAGCATGTCGATGAATTCCGTGCCCTTGACCGGGTCGCCGCCGATGCCGACGGCGGTCGACTGGCCGAGACCGGCATTGGTGGTCTGGAACACCGCCTCATAGGTAAGCGTTCCCGAGCGGGAAACAACGCCGACCGAACCCTTGCGGAAGATGTTGCCAGGCATGATGCCGATCTTGCACTGGTCGGGCGTCACGATGCCCGGGCAGTTCGGGCCGATCAGGCGCGACGTCGAGCGGTCGAGGCGAGCCTTGACCTTGATCATGTCGGTCACCGGGATGCCCTCGGTGATGCAGACGATCAGCGGGATCTCGGCTTCGATCGCCTCGATGATCGCCTCGGCGGCACCTGCCGGCGGGACATAGACCACGGACGCGTTGGCGCCGGTCTTTTCCTTGCCTTCGGCGACCGATGCGAAGATCGGCAGGGTCTCGCCCTTGGCGCCGGTCCAGTTTTCGCCGCCCTTCTTGGGGTGGATGCCGCCGACCATCTTGGTGCCGTGATAGGCCAGCGCCTGTTCGGTGTGGAACGTGCCGGTCTTGCCGGTCAGGCCCTGCACCAGAATCTTGGTGTTCTTGTCGATGAGAATGGACATGGATTAGTTCCCCTTCACCGCAGCGACGATCTTCTTCGCCGCGTCGTCGAGGTCGTCGGCCGACGTGACGTTCAGCCCGCTCTCGTTGATGATCTTCTTGCCGAGTTCGGCGTTGGTGCCTTCGAGGCGCACGACCAGCGGAACCTTCAGGCCCACTTCCTTGACAGCGGCGATCACGCCCTCGGCGATGACATCGCACTTCATGATGCCGCCGAAGATGTTGATCAGGATACCCTCGACCGCGGGATCCGCGGTGATGATCTTGAACGCCGCCGTGACCTTCTCTTTCGAGGCGCCGCCGCCGACGTCGAGGAAGTTGGCGGGCTCGGCACCGTAGAGCTTGATGATGTCCATCGTGGCCATCGCCAGGCCGGCGCCGTTGACCATGCAGCCGATGTTGCCGTCGAGCGCGACATAGGCGAGGTCGTATTTCGACGCCTCGATTTCCTTGGCGTCTTCCTCGGTCGTGTCGCGCAGCTCGACCACGTCGGCGTGGCGGAAGAGCGCGTTGTTGTCGAACGAGATCTTGGCGTCGAGAACGCGCAGGCGGCCGTTGGTCATGACGATCAGCGGGTTGACCTCAAGCAGGCTCATGTCCTTCTCGACAAAGGCCTTGTAGAGGATCGGGAACAGCTTCTCGCCGTCCTTGGCAGCCTCGCCCGAGAGCTTCAGCGCCTCATTGAGCTTGGCCACGTCGGCAGCCGTCACGCCCGCTTCCGGGTCGATGGCAACGGTGATGATCTTTTCGGGCGTGTCGTGGGCGACGGCCTCGATGTCCATGCCGCCTTCGGTCGAGACGACGAAGGCGATGCGGCCGACCGAACGGTCGACCAGGATCGACAGGTACAGTTCGCGGTCGATGTCGGCGCCGTCCTCGATGTAGAGGCGGTTGACCTGCTTGCCGGCCGGGCCGGTCTGCTTGGTCACCAGCGTGTTGCCGAGCATCTCCTTGGAGAAGGCAACGACCTCTTCGATCGACTTGGCGAGACGCACGCCGCCCTTGGCGTCGGCGGGCAGTTCCTTGAATTTGCCCTTGCCGCGGCCACCGGCGTGGATCTGGCTCTTCACGACGTAGAGCGGACCCGGCAGCGCCTTGGCGGCTGCCTCGGCTTCCTCGACCTTGAACACCGGCACGCCGTCAGCGACGGGCGCACCGAACCCCTTGAGCAACTGCTTGCCCTGATACTCGTGGATGTTCATCGAAAACCCCTTACTTCTTGCCGAGGTTCGGCGCGATCGCCACGCAGGCGTCGCAGAGACCCTTCACGGCCTCGACCGACTTCTCGAACATCTTCTGCTCGGCCTTGTTGAAATCGAGCTCGATGACGCGCTCGACGCCGCCGGCGCCGATCACCACCGGCACGCCGACATACATGTCCTTGATGCCATACTGGCCCGACAGGTGCGTGGCGCAGGGCAGGACGCGCTTCTTGTCCTTGAGGTAGGATTCGGCCATGGCGATCGCCGACGAGGCCGGCGCGTAGTAGGCCGAGCCGGTCTTGAGCAAGCCGACGATCTCGCCGCCGCCCTTGCGGGTGCGCTCGACGATGGCGTCGAGCTTCTCCTGGCTGGTCCAGCCCATCTTGACGAGGTCCGGCAGCGGAATGCCGGCGACTGTGGAGTAGCGCACCAGCGGCACCATGTCGTCGCCGTGGCCGCCGAGCGTCATGGCGGAGACGTCCTCGACCGAGACCTTGAACTCCTCGGACAGGAAATAGCGGAAGCGGGCCGAGTCGAGCACGCCCGCCATGCCGACGACGTGGCTCTTGGGCAGGCCCGAGAACTTCTGCAGCGCCCACACCATGGCGTCGAGCGGGTTGGTGATGCAGATGACGAAGGCCTTCGGCGCGTATTTCTTGATGCCGGCGCCGACCTGTTCCATGACCTTGAGGTTGATGCCGAGCAGATCGTCGCGGCTCATGCCGGGCTTGCGCGGCACGCCGGCGGTGACGATGCAGACGTCGGCGCCCTCGATGCCGGCATAGTCGTTGACGCCGGTGTAGCGCGAGTCGAAGCCGTCGACCGTCGAGGACTGGGCGATGTCCAGGCCCTTGCCCTGCGGAATGCCCTCGGCGATGTCGAACAGGACCACGTCGCCGAGGTCCTTGAGGCCGACCATGTGGGCGAGCGTGCCGCCAATCATGCCCGAGCCGATGAGGGCTATCTTGTTACGTGCCATGAAGGAATTTCCCTTTGCCTTTGACGACGCCGTGACGGCGGGGTGAAACAGGTTTGGGCGAGGAGGCCGCCGGGATGCGGCCAGAATGAGCAGCTCGCAATAGACCTGCGATCGAAAATATTCAACCGATTATTTCCCACTCAATTTTTTCAATCGGTTAGATACTTCGGGATTTACGTAAACGTCAAAGATTTGTGACGAAAATGCAAACGGAAGATGAAGAAACGTCGATGTCAGAGATGTTCATACGAGACTGAAGCACGGCGACGCAGCCCTCATCGGCAACGTCGCGGAAGATGCCGGCGCCGTGGCAACCTGCCTCGCCGACCGCCTTCCCTTCGTGGCGCTCGATGATGGCCAGGTTGTGGCGCAGGCGGCGGACATGGCCCATCGCACGCCGATAAACCGACGAAGCTTATGTCGACGAGGTCAGGTTGCGCCTGCCTGGCAGCACCGCGAACAGGCGCAGCCGGTCGAGGCATACTTCATGTAGGCCTACGACCGGCACGAAGGCGACCGAGCCGGCCGGCCGCCGGCCGTTTTGGCCAATCGGTCGGAGGAGCGCCGGCGCAACGTGCCCCAAAACTGCCCCGGCAGCCGGGCAAAACAGCTCGAAATGCGTGATTAAGCGAGTTCGGCGATCGTCTTCTTCGCCCGCTGGATCGAGGCCGGGCTCATCGAAAGCTCGGTCAGGCCCATGCGCAAGAACTCGGGGATGAGGTCCGGCCGACCGGCCGCCTCGCCGCACATGCCGACCATGATGCCGGCCGCGACCCCCGCCCGCGCCGTCATCTCGATCGCCGACATTACCGCGACGTTGGTGACGTCGTTGAGCTTGGCGACCGTCGGGTTCAGCCTGTCGGCGGCCATGATGTACTGGGTCAGGTCGTTGGTGCCGATGGAGAAGAACGCGACCTCCTTCGCCAGCGCCGGCGCGACGAGCACCGCCGCCGGGGTCTCGATCATGACACCGAGCTGGAATTCGCCAAACGGCACTTTCTCGGCCGCGAGCTCGGTCTTGCAGGTCTCGATCAGGGCGCGCGCGGCACGCACCTCGCCGATGTCGGAGACCATCGGCAGCATCACCTTGACGTTGCCGTGGACGGCAGCGCGCAACAGCGCCCTGAGCTGCGGCTTGAAGATGTCGGGCCGGTCGAGGCACATGCGGATGCCGCGCCAGCCGAGGAACGGGTTCTCCTCGTCGGGGAATTCGATGCCCGAGATCGGCTTGTCGCCGCCGATGTCGAGCGTACGCACGATGACCGGATAGGGCGCGAAGGCCTTGGCCAGCGCCGAATAGGTCTCGGCCTGCATGTCCTCGGACGGCAGGTGCATGTGGCGCATGAACAGAAGCTCGGTGCGGAACAGGCCGACGCCCATGGCGCCCGCCTCGCGGGCGGCGTCGATCTCTTCCAGCGAGCCGATGTTGGCGGCGACTTCGATCACCATGCCGTCGGCGCGGCGCGGGGTGGTGTCGCGGAACGCCTTCAGCGCCTCGCGTTCGCGTGCGGCCTCGTCGATGCGGGCGCGGAAACCGTCGAGCACGGCGCCCCCGGGGTTGGCGACGACATGGCCGCGATGGCCGTCGAGCGCGACCGCGCGCGCCTGACGCAGCTCATGCACCTGCGCGCCCATGCCGAGCACGGCGGGAATGCCGTGGGCGCGGGCGATGATGGCGATGTGCGAGGTCGCGCCGCCATGGCCGCAGACGATGCCGCCGATGCGCTTGAGCGGCGCGCGCGCCAGATCCCAGGCGCCGATGTCCTCGGCGATCAGGATGGCGCCCTCGGGAATGTCGTCGAGGCTGGCGTCGGCCTGGCCGAGCAGCGCCAGGCAGATCTGGCGGCCCACCGCCTGCACGTCGTCGGCGCGGGCGTTGAGATAGGGGTCGTCGACCTGGCCGAACTGGGCCGCGATCCTGGCAGCGGCACCGATGACCGCCGATACCGCGTCCGTGCCGGCACGGACGGCGGCGACCACCTCGTCGCGCAATTCGTCGTCGGCGGCGATGTCCCGCAGGGCGGCGATGATACCGCGGTCGTTGGCCGACAGGCTCTCGGAGGCGAGCGAGGCGTCCATGCGCGCCTGCACGGCTCCCACCGCCCCGGCGAAGCGGGCAAGTTCGATCTCGATGTCGTCGGCCGACAGCGTCCGGCTCTCCGGCTTGATCTCGGGCGGAAAATGGGCGAAGGCCGCCCCTATCGCATAGCCTTCCGAGGCAGCAACGCCCTTCAGCGCACCGGCAATGTCTTCCTCGACCGCAGCCGGCCTGGCCGGCTCGACCTTGAGCGTCACGTCCACGGCGGCGGCTGCATCCGGCTCGGCCGGAGCCTGCTCTTCGGCGAGGCCGGCATGCGGGTTCTCGAGATAACCGATCAGCGCCTCGACAGCCTCGATCTCGTCGGCGCCTTTGGTGCGGATCGTCACCTCGTCGTTTTCCTTGACGGCGAGCAGCATCAGCTTGACCGCGCTCTTGGCGCTGGCGGATTTGCCGTCCTTGACGATCTCGACCTCGCTCTCGAAGCTCTTGGCGAGCTTGACGAAGCGGGTGGCGGGCCGGGCATGCAGCCCTTCATGCACTCTGACGATCGTCGAGCGTTCCATGGTCCGGTCTCTTGTTCGAGTTCAGTATAGCCGCGACTGGCGCGGCAATCAGCGGCCGATGGTGATCGCGGCACCGGTCTTCAGGGCCGCGACGAGCAGTTCGCCGTCGATCGCCGAGGCGCAGATCTCGCCCGGCCGCTCGGCGGCAGCGGCGCCGTTGAAATTGATGACCACGTGGCCGATCTCGCGCACCTTGTTCCAGGCGCTGTCGCCCATGGCGGTGATGGTGCCCGAGAGCTCGCCGATGACGATGGCTGCGCCCACGGCGGGGGCGGCGTCGCTGGGCCCGACCTCGGCCTTGTGCAACACGGACACTTCCGCCAGTTCCGGCGGGGCGCCGTCGGCGAACAGGATCAGCACGCCGCCTTCGGCCAGCTCCGCCACCTCCGGTCCGATTGCCGTGATGTGAGTCTTGAGATGAACCGACATGTCGAAGCCTTTTCTCTACGCCCGAGGCAGCGCCTGCCTAGAGTCTTTGTATTTCGCCGGCAAATGACCGACGACGAAGCAAGCCAGGCGGCGGGGAGAACCCGCCGCCTGATGAGGTCTCAGAAGACGACGAGGCTGACCAGCCAGGCGATGAGCACCGACACCGGACCCATGATCTGGCGGCTGATCAGAACCGCCGGAACGCCGATCTCGATGGTCTTGGGCTTGGCTTCGCCCAGCGCCAGGCCGACCGGCACGAAATCGCAGCCGACCTGGGTGTTGTAGGCGAACAGCGCCGGCAAGGCCATGGCGGGCGAGATCGTGCCGTTGGCGATCTGCGGTCCGATGATCGCCACGCCGATGACCTGGGCGATGACCGCGCCCGGCCCGAGGATGGGCGACAGGAACGGCAGGCCGCAGATGGCCGAGATGATCAGCAGGCCGACGATGTTGTTGGCCAGCGGACCCATCGGCTGGGCCAGCACGTCGCCGATGCCGGTGTAGAGGATCAGGCCGATCAGCATCGTCACGAACGCCATGAACGGCAGCACGTTGCGGACGACCTGGTCGATGGTGCGGCGGCCGGCGTTGAAGAAGATGCCGACGACACGGCCCATGATGCGGCCGATGCCGGCGACGAGGCCGATGAAGCCGCCCTCGCCGGAAGTCGCGGGCGGCACCTTGGCGGCGGCGGTCGCAAAGGACGCCGGGCTGGAGTTATGAGCCGAGACGCCGGCCGACGTCGCTGCCTCGGAACCGTCGGCCATGGCGATGTCGTCCTCCCTGACGCCCGACACGTAGATGTCCTCTGTGATGAACTGGGCAAGCGGCCCCGCCTGCCCCACCGGGGTGAGGTTGACCGTGGGGATGCGCTTGCGCGGATAGACGCCGCAGCGGGCGGTACCGCCGCAATCGACCACCACGACCGCCATTTCGCCCTCCACGGGCGGCGACTTGAAGCCGTCGACGGCTTCGGCGCCGGTCATCTCGGCGATGCGGGCCGCCACCGGGTGGATGCCGCCGCCGGTGACCGAGACCACCTTGTTGCGCTGCGAGGTCGGCTGCACGACCAGGGGGCCGCCCCAGCCGCTCTTGCCGCGGGAGATTTTGACTGCCTTGTAGGAATTGGCCATCTGTCCCTCCCGCGCCTTAGAGCTCGACGCCCTGGCGGCGCGCCATGATGGCGGTGATGCGCTCGGTCAGCATGCCCTTGAGCAGGATGACGACGAGGCCGACGATGGCGTACCAGATGGCGACCTGGATGTGGTAGCCGCCCGGCACCACGCCCTTCTTCTCGAGCTCGAGCAGCGCCACCAGGATGCCGCCCCAGACGAAATATTCGCCGGGGTTGATGTGCGGGAAAAGGCCGAGCGGCGGGTGCACGTAGGACACTGCCGCGTCGTAGAAGGCCGGCTTGTGCTTCTCTTCCAGGAACGAGCCGAAGGTGTAGGCCATCGGGTTGGTGAGGAAGAAGACCGACAGCAGCGGCAAAAGCGTATAGCGCGTCAGCGCGATGCGGCCGGCACCGCGGGCGATGCCGTGGACCCTCTCCTCGCCGACGAGTTCGGTCAGCGCGTAGAAGGCGGTCATCAGTACCACCAGCGTCGGGATGATGCCGGTGACGAAGCCGGCAAAGACCTCGCCGCCCTTCTGGAAGATGCCGATGAAATATTTGCCGATGCTGGTGAGCCAGCCGAGCTGCTCCTCCTGCGCGACGGTGTTGAGCTTTTCCTTGAACTGCTCGACGGTGATGTCGCTGCTCGCCTGGGCGAGCACGACCAGATCGTTCGCCGCCCCCTTGACGGCCAGCTTGCCGTGAATTGCAGCATCCGTTGCCATCGAACCCGCCACATGCAGGTTCTGCACGGCCATGTCGGCATGCTGCGCCAACATAGTCAGGACTGACATTTCTCCTCCTTGATATCCTCGCCCCGACGAGACTTCCGCCCCGCAGGTTGCCTCCCTAAGTACGCACTGGCTCGAGGCCCGACAGGCCGGGCCCCTTCGGCTCGAGCCGTGCACGGTCGATCTGCTCGACCGCCTTCCTCACGGCTTCCGCCACACCGGCTTCCCCCTCTCCCAGGACCGCGGGATTGGACCGGAGCTGATCGAGGGTCATGCCCTCGAGATTTTCGTGCCGGCGGAACTTGGCGAAGACCGAGCGGCCGGTCATCGTCAGCAGTCGCCGGACCACCAGGTCGGGCGTGACCACCGCCAGCGCGATCGTGCCCTTGCCGAAACGGCCGCGGCAGTTGCCGGCGCCGACATAGCCGTCCTTGTATTTCTCGGTGATTCCCTTGAAGACCTCGGAATAGTGCCGCATCTGCAGCCAGACACCGAGCGACTGCAGCGCCCAGACGACCGCCAAAAGCAGCAATCCCCATTGCCAGATCGCCATAGGGCCCTTCCTCCCGAAGCCTCCAGAGTGCGGCCGGAAGCCCGGTCACTCACATATCGATCAAAGAACATTTGTCTTTGTAAATGTCAATATGTATAAGTGGCGACAACCCGGAAGCGGGGCGCAGTTCACCGCCGGCGTTTTGGTATGTCGCCCGGCGGTGCTATGTTCCGGCGGGTCAGGGAGCGCAGCGACGATGGATCTTTTCTTCAAGAACGAAATGGCGCTCGTTCCCGACCTTGGCCACCGGCTGAGGCAGCTGCGCTGGTTCCGCGCAACCTTCCGCAACAGCGCCCGCGCGGTGAGCGCGCGCTACGGCATCCGCTTCGACATCGACGAGAAGAAGCTCACCCGCATCTTCCTCGACTGGGTGGAGATCGTGAACGCGCAGAAATCCTATGCGCGGCTGGACCGGGCCGACTTCATCGTCTTTGCCGCCGGCCTGGCGCTCAAGGAACTGATCAGGCAGGCGCCGGTGCGTGCGGGCGATGCGGCGGCGGCTGCCGCCGAAGAGGCGCCTGAAATCGTCCGGTTCTGGCCCGAAGGGTTCGTCTACACGAACTATTGCGTCTGCGCGATCGCAGCCGTCTTCGAGCAAGAATTCGGCAGCGCGCCGAAGCTCGACGCCTGCGCCGACGATCTCAGGACCTGGTGGTCCTACAAGGAGAACACCACCGAGATTCCGAGCTACGCGGTGGCCTATCTCGACCGCTTCCTCGGCGCCGAGCCCAACTGGCTGGCGCCCGACGTGCCGGAAGAACGCGGCGCCATGCGGCGCGCGCTTTCCTCTCCACCCAAGCCACATGCAATCGGCCGGGGCTGATCGCATACCGAAACGAATGCAGCGGCCGGCGGGTGCATCCGACCGGGCCATGCCGTCGCATCGGCGACCCGAGGATTTCAGGAGACGAGCTTGCCCAACGACAGCCTGGTGATTTTCGACTGCGACGGCGTGCTGGTCGACAGCGAACCCCTGGCCGCACTCGCTTACGAGCGCGCCTATGCCAAGAACGGTTTGCCGATCAAGGCGGAGGTCGTCGCCCACGGCGTCGGCATGAAGCAGGCCGACATCATCCGGAAGATCCACGAACTCACCGGATACCTCCTGCCCGAGCAGGCCACCGACGACATCTGGGGCGAGACCAGGGAGCTGTTCACCGAACGGCTGGAATCGACTCGCGGTCTGCCTGCCTTCCTTGCAGAATTGAAGGCTGCCCGCTGCGTGGCGTCCTCCTCGTCGATGGAGCGTATCACCCACAGCCTTGCCGTCACCGGCCTGACCGGACATTTCGGCCCGTCGATCTTCAGCTCGTCGATGGTCAAGAACGGCAAGCCGGCGCCCGACATCTTCCTCTTTGCAGCCGAGAAGATGGGCTTTGCGCCGACGCGCTGCGTGGTAATCGAGGATTCGCGCTACGGCGTGCAGGGCGCCGTCGCGGCAGGCATGACCGCGATCGGCTACATCGGCGGCGGCCACACCCACGACGGCCACGGCCCTGAGCTCCTGGCCGCTGGCGCCTCGGCCATCTGCGGCAACTGGGACGAGGTCGCGGCGGAGCTGCGAGGGCGCGGGTTTATCTGAGCGGCCTTTGGCGTGTTCGGCGCGGAGTGGTAGCTGGGCGACGGTCGCGCCGCCCCTCACCTGCCTGCCGGCATCCTCTCCCCGTAAAGGGACGGGGAGAGGAGCGCAGCTTCGGCGTTAACGACCTTCGCGGCAGTCGCATTGGCGTGTCCGCTTGTTCTTGAAGACGCGAAAACGCTCTGTCTCTTTGCTTGAGCCAATTGCGGGCGGAAAACGGCTCCGGCTCCATCCCTACCACCACGACCTATGGGAGACGAAGCTCCACGCCCACGTCCCCCTCTCCCCGCGTGCGGGGAGAGGGTAAGGGTGAGGGGCAATTGAAAGGCTGGCCTGGCGGCGCTTACGCGCGTGCCATCTCCAGCAGGATCTTCAGCACCTGCTCGCGGCGCTCGACCTGCGGCATGTGGCCGGTGGCCTGGAACACGTGCAACGCCACCTCGCCGGGAAGACCTTGCGACTGGTTCGCCGGGATGATCCGGTCGTTGGCCCCGACGATGACGCGCACCGGAATGCGCAGGGCAGCAATCAGCCCCCTGATGTCGAAGGTCTGGGTGCCGTCGGCGAAGAAGCGGTCGGCGATCTCGCTCTGTGCTGAGCGCAGTTCGCTGTCCGCCGCCTGCGCGAGCGTAGCGTTGACGAAGGGTTTCGACAGCACCTGTTCGTCGGCAACCAGCTGCCTGAGCCACGGCATCAGGCTCGCCTCGCTTTTCGCCCGCGCGAAGCCCTGCAGGAAGGCGCCGTTGATCTCGGGGCCGAGGCCTGCCGGCGCGATCAGCGCCAGGGCACGCACATCGACGTGGCCGCGCGCGGCGACGGTTGCCGCCACCGCACCGCCGAAGGAGTGACCGACCAGCAGCGCCGGCCCGACGTCGAGCGCCGCAAGCGTCGCCTCGACATCGGCTGCAATGGCGTCGAGGTCCGTTGGTACCTGGCACGGCGAACCGCCATGTCCGGGCAGGTCGAGCGCCAGCATAGGCATATCGACGGGACCTGCCGCCAGCATCGGCCGCCAGCTGTTGAGGTCGGCGCCGAAGCCGTGGATCAGCACGATCGGACGCCCCTCGCCCTGTCGCAGCCAGGCGAAATTGAGCGGTGCCGCACCAGCGGCCCGCTGCGGCGCCGGTCGCGGCTGGGAGGATGCCGGCGACCTGGAAACGATGGGAGCAGACTGGGCCGTTGCGGGTGCTTCGAGCTTCGCCGGAATCGCGGCCTCGACGTCCTTGCGCATGACGCGGCCTTTGGGGCCGGACCCTGCGATGGCGTCGAGTTCGAGCCCGGCTTCAGCCGCGAGGCGGCGGGCCAGCGGCGTCGCGCGCGTGCCGTTTGATGGCGTGTTGGCGGATGGCATACTGGTCGCCGCTTTCGCGGGAGCGACGTCAGGCGCGGTGGCCGGAGCGGCCGCGACGGGTGCAGCCTCCGCAGGGGCCTTGGGCTCGACAATTATGTCCTTAGCCGGCTCGGCAGCTTCGCCTTCAGCATAGATCCAGGCGACTGCTTCGCCGACCGGAATGTCGATGCCTTCCTTGCCGGAGATGTTGCGAATGGTGCCCGTGGCCGGGGCGTCGATCTCCATCGCCGCCTTGTCGGTCTCGATCTCGAACAGCAAGTCGCCTTTCTTGACCGCCGCACCCTCGTCGACATACCAGCGCGAGATACGCCCGGTCGCCATGTCCATGTCGACCTTGGGCAGGATGACTTCGACCGGCATGGCCTAGCGGCTCCCAGTGGCGAGGCTGCGCGCGGCGGCCAGGATGTCGGGGACCTGCGGCACCGTCGCCTTTTCCAGTTCCGGGTTGTAGGGCACCGGCGTCTCGGCGCCGCCGAGGCGCACGATCGGCGCGTCGAGGAAGTCGAAGGCCTCGCTCTCGGCGATCATGGCGCTGACTTCGGCGCCGACGCCGAGCGTCTTGACGCCTTCATAGACGCAGAGCAGCCGCGACGTCTTCTTGACGCTCTCGATCACGGTTTCCTTGTCCATCGGCCGAACGGTGCGCAGGTCGACGACCTCGACGTCGATGCCTTCGGCCTCGAGCGTCTTGGCCGCTTCGAGCGCCTTGTGCACCATGATCGAGGTCGCGACGATGGTCAGGTCGCGGCCCTCGCGGCGGATTTCGGCCTTGCCGATCGGCACCGTGTAATAGCCCTCGGGCACCGGGCCCTTGGTCTTGTAGAGCAGCTTGTGCTCGAAGATCATCACCGGGTCGGGATCGGCGACGGCGGCGAGCAGCATGCCCTTGACGTCGTACGGCGTCGCCGGCTGGATGACTTTTAGCCCCGGCACGTGGCCGAGCCAGGCTTCGAGGCTCTGGCTGTGCTGGGCGGCAGCGCCCGTGCCCGAACCGGCTGGGAAGCGCATGACCACCGGCACCGACACGGCACCGCCGAGCATATAGCGCATCTTGGCGGCCTGGTTGACGATCTGCTCCATGGCGAGCGTGGCAAAATCGGAGAACTGGAACTCGAAGATAGGACGCAAGCCTGTCACCGCGGCCCCCACGGCGACGCCGGCCCCGCCGAGTTCCGAGATCGGCGTGTCGATGACGCGTTCGGCACCGAAACGCTCGACCAGGTCGCCGGTCACCTGGAAGGCACCGCCATAGACGCCGATGTCCTCGCCCATGAGGAAGACGCGCTCGTCGGTCTCCATGGCGATCGCCATGGCTTCCTGGATCGCCTGGGCATAGCTCAGCTCACGCACGGCCTGATCCATCACACAGTCTCCGTGTAGACGTAGCGTTCGAGATTGCGGATCTCTGGCGACGGGCTCGCCTTGGCAAACTCGATGCCGTCGGCGATCTCCTTGCGCACCGCCTCGCGGATGGTCCGGATACCGGTCATGTCGATGATGCCGAACTCCATCAGCTCGTTCTCGAAACGGACGATGGGATCGCGGTTGGTCATCCAGTCCTCGATCTCTTCCTTGGTCCGGTAGCGGTTGCGGTCGCTCTTGGAGTGGCCGCGATAGCGATAGGTCTTGGATTCGATCAGCGTCGGCCCTTCGCCGGCCCGCGCACGCCGCACCGCCTCGTGGCTGGCCTCGGCGACTTCGGACAGTACGTTGCCGTCTACGATCACGCCCGGCATCGCATAGGCGGCGGCACGGTCGGCGACATTCGGCACCGCGGTCGAGCGCGCCATCGAGGTCGACATGCCGTAGCCGTTGTTCTCGCATACAAAGATCACCGGCAGCTTCCACAGCGAGGCCATGTTGAGCGCCTCGTGGAAGGCGCCCTCGTTGTTGGCGCCGTCGCCGAAGAACGAGATGACGACGCGCTCCGACTTCAGGCGCTTGGCCGTCAGCGCCGCACCCACGGCGATCGGGATGCCGCCGCCGACGATGCCGTTGGCGCCGAGATTGCCCGTCGTCACGTCGGCGATGTGCATCGAGCCGCCGCGGCCGCGGCAATAGCCCGTGGTCTTGCCGAAGAACTCGGCGAACATCTTCGACACTTCCGCGCCCTTGGCGATGCAGTGGCCGTGGCCGCGATGGGTCGACGTGATCTGGTCGTCATTGGTCAGCGGCATGCAGATGCCCATGGCGCTCGCCTCCTGGCCGATGGACAGGTGCATGGTGCCGTGGATCAGGCCGCGCATGTAGGACTCTTCCGCGCCCTCCTCGAACTGGCGGATGAGATACATCTTGTGCAGCGCCTGTTTCAGCCTGTCGGCGCTGTATTCCCGGTAGATGAAAGGCAGGTTCGCGCCCGCTGGCAGGTCCTTTGTCTTAGCCTGGGCCACGATTATGCCTCCGCTCCATACACCAGCCTGTCCTGCCTGGCCCTGAGCTCGGCGATCTTGGAGCCGGGGGCGACGGATGCGTTGGCGGTGGTGATCAGTTCGCCCTTCCTGATCGGGGCGGTGACGGTGCCGCCCTGCAACAGGCCGCAGGGGATGGCCTTGGAAGCACGGGCCTCGGGCGCCGTCATGATCCAGGCGCGGTAGCTGTATTCGCCGATGGCGTCGAGCCTGTCGCCGGGCTTGAGGTCCTTCTTGGCCACCGCGCAGACGTCGGCGACAGGCTTTGCCAGCGGCACCATGTCGGCCTTGCCGTGCAGTACGACGCGGGCGCAGGTCAACGGCACCTCGAGCGAGGTCAGGTGATAGGGCCGATGGAAGGTGAAATACGGGCCATGGCCCATCTTCAGGTCCTCCATGCGCTCGCGGATGCGCGGATGCGACATGTCGGCGATGACGAAGACGCCGGGCGCCACCCCCTTGCCGATCGAATAGTCGACGACGCCGACCTTGGTCAGCACGCCGCCGTCCTTTTCGGGGACCAGCACCTTGTTGAGTTCCGGCAGCGTCGCCGCCGGACCGTGCATGCCCGCCTTGTCGGGGACGAGCCCCGTGGCGTTGGCGATCGCCGCCATCTCGACCATGGTCTTGGAGCCGTCGACGAACTCGACCAGCATGCGCACGTTCATGTTGCGGCGCCGAGCTTCCTCGGCATAGTCGTGCGGCACCGCGTCGATGTTGAGCGGGTTGTTCTTGCCCTTGCCGGCGGCGACGATGGTGTGGCCCATCGCCGAGACGAACTCGATCAGCTCCATGCAGGACGACGGCTCGTCACCGGCACCCAGCGAATAGGTGACGCCGAGCCGGTCGGCCTCGCTCTTGAGATAGGCGCCGATGGTGACGTCGGCCTCGACATTCATCATGACCAGGTGCTTGCCGTGCTCCATGGCGCGCAGGCCGATCTCGGCGCCGACGGCGGGAACACCCGTCGCATCGATGACGACGTCGATCAGGCCGCTGTTGAGGATCAGGTCGGCATCGTTGGTGACGGCGACCTTGCCGGCCTCGATGGCCTCGCTCAAAGCCGAGCCGGAGGCCACTTCACGCGCATGGCCCTTTTCCTGGTAGGCGATGTCGACGGCGCGGTGGGCGTTGGGCAGGTTGAGCTCGGAGATCGCGCCGACCTCGATGCCGGGCATATGGGCGACGCGGGCCACGATGTCGGTGCCCATCTCGCCCGAGCCGATCAGGCCGATGCGGATCGGCTTGCCCGACTTCTGACGCTCGATCAGCTCGCGCGCCAGGCCCACCGGTGCAACGTTGATCGTCATCTGATTGATCCTCCCACGACAAGCGAGCAACTGCTCTTCTCACCGGAGTGGTATTGAACATATGTATTTCTGTCAATACGAATGTGCCAACCACGCGTAAGCACGAGGCATGAGCCGCCGATGCCCGTCGCCACTCCCCGGGGGGGGTGCGGCACACGTGTCCGGCGCGCCTGTCCGTGACGATTGCAGTCCAGGGCGACTGGACCGTCAGCGCCTCGGGCAAATGCGCCTCCAACTCGATATGTATACAAAGCAGAAAGCTCATCCCGAACCGAGCGGGCGTACCGCTTCGTTCGTCAACGCCTGGACAGGAATCGCCGGTCGGCGGCATCCTCACGGCCCTCGGCCGCGGCGGCTCGAAGCTGAGGATTCCACGAAGGTCGAGTTGACAACCGGCAAATTGCATCCAATACCAATTCAAGATAGTATACAATTATTCGGCGCCGGATACCCTTCGCCACGGAGGCCTTCCGACCCGCGAGGATCGCATGCGGATAAAGCTCATCAACCCGAACACGACGCAGTCGATGACTGATCTCATCGGCGACGCTGCGCGTGCGGTGGCTGCCCCCGGAACCGAAATCCTCGCCGTGACCTCGCGCTCCGGCGCGGCCTCCATCGAAGGCCATTACGACGAGGCGATGAGCATCATCGGGCTGGTCGACGAGATCATCGAGGGGCCGGTGGCCGACGCCTATGTCGTTGCCTGCTTCGGCGATCCCGGCCTGCTGGCGGCGCGGGAGATCACGGATGCGCCGGTGTTCGGCATCGCCGAGGCCGCGATGCACGCCGCGACATTCGTTTCGACCGGCTTTTCCGTGGTCACGACGCTGGAGCGCACCCGCGTCATCTGCGAGCATCTGGTGCGCAGCTACGGCATGCAGCACCATTGCCGCCGCGTGCGCGCCACCGACGTTCCGGTGCTCGAGCTGGAAAAGCCGGAATCGAACGCCCGCGCCGTCATCCTGGCCGAGTGCGAGAGGGCGCTGACCGAAGATCGCTCCGAGGCGATCGTGCTCGGTTGCGCCGGCATGGCCGATCTCGCGAAGTATCTGGAGGACAGGCTGCAGGTGCCGGTGATCGACGGCGTCGTGGCCGCGGTCAAGTTCGCCGAGGCGGTCGTCGGCATGGGCCTGAAGACGTCGAAGCGGGGCGATCTCGCCTATCCGCTGCCAAAGGCCTATCGCGGCAAGCTGGCCGGCTATGCGCCCGAAATTCGGCTCTTCGGCGGATCGAGGACGCGAAAGGTCAGTTAACCCCGAGGCTTGAACAGCGTCCTGAAGTCGACCCGCACCGGCTGGTCGGAAAGGTCGATCTGGGCTTCGATATGGCGGAGATGGTGGTCCATGTACTGCGCGGCTTTCTTGCCGTCACGCCGCTTCAATGCGTCCACGATTTCCTTATGCTCGCTGTACGAGCAGGGCACCGCGCCCGGCGATTCGTACAACGCGATGATCAGCGACGTGCGCGAGACGAGCTCGTGGACGAAGTCGCGCAGCACGTCGTTGCCGGCCAGCGAGGCAAGCTCGCGATGAAAGTCGCCCGAGAGCAGCAGCCGCTTCTGCTTGCTGTCCTGTTCGAGCGCCTCGGCCTCGGCGCCCACCATGGCGGTCAGCCTTTCGACTTCGGCCTTGGTGATCGTCGACGCGAGCTTTTCGACGAGCAGGCACTCGACGCCGCGGCGCGCCTCGAACACCTGCCGCGCCTCCTCGATGGAGGGCTTGGCGACGAAGGCGCCCTTGTTGGGGATGAGGTCGACGAGCTTTTCGTGCGAAAGCCGTTGCAGCACCTTGCGGATGATGGTGCGGCTGACGCCGAACGCGCTCGCCAGCGCGTCCTCCTGCAATGGCGTCGCCGGCCGGATCTGGTGATGGATGATCGCGGCGTAGATTTCGGCATGGATATGCTCGTCAGTGCCGCCGCCACGTTTCCTGGCCGGTCCGGATTGATCCGGCTGAACGACGGTCTTCAAGGCGCGAGGCTCGCGTAGCATGTCACGATCCTGGTGATTGGGCATAGGGAGGACTTAGTGTGTATTCTATCCCGTACAATGCCGGCATGGAACTTACCATAGCCGCCTTTCCAATCCGTCCGCCTGCCAACCGGCGATGATGCACGCCTTCCCGATTCAGCACTTGCGTTCGGGGCATCTTCGCGACCTCCTCACCAACCGACTCCGCCGAGCTTTCCCATGACCGACCTGCTGATCACCAATGTCCGCCCCGACGCCGGCGCCACCGCCAACATCCTGATCGAGGACGGCCTGATCGCCGCCGTAGGGCCCGATCTCGCGCCACGCGATGGGATGAAGGTCGTGGATGGCAGCAATTCCATTGCCATCGCACCCTTCGTCGAGGCCCATGTCCACCTCGACAAGATCCTCTGGGGATTGCCCTGGCACAGCATCAACGTGCCGGATTCGCTCAGGGCGATGATCGACAACGAAGTCGAGATCCGCCGCGCCTTGCCCTGGTCGGTGCAAGAGCGCGCCGGCAATCTCATTCGCCAATGCGTGGCCATGGGCTCGACCCACATCCGTAGCCACGTCGACATCTCGCCCAACTACAAGCTCGACAATCTCCACGGCGTGCTCGAAGCTTGGGAGAGGACGAATCACGCGGTCGATCTTGAGATCGTCGCCTTCCCGCAGCTCGGCATGCTGGTCGAGCCGGGCACGGCCGAACTGATGGAGGCGGCACTCGATGAGGGCGCGTCGATCATCGGCGGCATCGATCCCGCCAGGATCGACGGCGACCCGGCCGGCCACCTCGATACCATCTTCGACATCGCCCACCGCAAGCAGGCCAAGATCGACCTCCACCTGCATGAGCGCGGCGAGCTCGGCCTCTACGAGATCGGCCTCATCGCCGAACGCACCAAGGCGCTCGGCATGCAGGGCAGGGTCATCGTCAGCCACGCCTTCTGCCTGGGCACCGCCTCGCACGACGAGCTCTCGCGCGCCATCGACCAGCTCGCGGACGCCGGCATCGGCATCATCTCGGCCGTGCCGGGCGACATTCCCGTGCCGCCGTTGTTCGAACTCGCCGACCGTGGTGTGCGCTGCGCCATCGCGTCGGATTCGCTGCGCGACACCTGGAACCCGCATGGCAACGGCGACATGCTCGAACGCTGCTGGCTCCTGTCCTGGCGCGGCAACTGCCGCACCGACGCGGAACTGGTCGCTGCCCTCGGCATGGGCACCAGGCGCGGCGCCGACCTGCTCGACCTCAACGGCCACGGGCTGGAGCCGGGCTGCGACGGCAGCCTCGTCCTGATCGAAGGCGAGAACCTCGCCCAGATCGTGGTCGACCGGCCGAAGCGCGCGCTCGTGGTCAAGCGCGGCCGCGTCGTCGCCAGGAACGGCGCCTGGGTCGACGAGAAATAGGACAGGCCGCGCGCCGGCCGGTCAGTCCAGCGCGCGGTCGAGATGGGTGTAGCCGCCATCGACGAACAGCCATTGCCCGGTCGTGTGGCTGGCCTTGTCGGAGAGCAGGAAGATGACGGTGTCGGCGATCTCCTCCGACGTCGTCATGCGCTGTCCGAGCGGGATGCGGCGGGTGATTTCCTCCAGCCGCGCCTCGGGATCGTCGAAGGTCTTCAGCCACTTTTCGTAGAGTGGCGTCATCACCTCGGCTGGGATGACGGCGTTGACGCGGATGCCGTCGCCGCGCAGGGCGGCCGCCCATTCGCGCGTCAGCGACAGCTGCGCGCCCTTGGCGGCCGTGTAGCCGCTGGTGCTGCCCTGGCCTGTCAACGCGGTCTTGGACGAGACGTTGACGATCGCGCCGCGCGACTTTTTCAGCCACGGCAGGCAGTGGTGGGCCGTCGTGTAGTAGTGGATCAGGTTGCGTTCGAGCGACTCGCGGAAGGCATCGGGGCCGGCCTCGAGACCGATGCCGTCATTGATGCCGGCATTGTTGACCAGCCCGTCGACACGGCCGAAGGTTTTCGCCACCTGATCGACGGCCGCGCCGATCTCGGGGTCGTGCATCAGCTCGACCTGGACGAAGAGCGAGCGCGGGGAAGCTGCCTTCAGCCTGACGGCGAAGTCTTCGGCCAGCGGGCTGCGGCCAAAGACGACGGGGATGGCGCCCTCGGCCGCAAGGCCGAGCGTGACCGCGCCGCCGATGCCTGCGCCACCGCCGGTGACGATGACGACCTTGTCCTTGAGCCCGAGATCCATCTGCGTCAGCCCTTGAACTGGTAGTCTTCGAGCGTCGCCGGCTTCATCTCGATGGAGAAGCCCGGCGCCATGGGCGGCATGTAGGCGGCGTTGCGGACGATGCAGGGTTCCTTGAAGTGCTCGTGCAGGTGGTCGACATATTCGACGACGCGGCCCTCGCGGGTGCCGGCGATGCAGACATAGTCGATCATCGACAGATGCTGGACATATTCGCAGAGACCGACGCCGCCGGCGTGCGGGCAGACCAGCAGCTTGTATTTCGCAGCCATCAGCAGTACGGCCAAAATCTCGTTGACGCCGCCGAGGCGGCAGGAGTCGATTTGCACGACGTCGATGGCGCCGCGCATGATGAACTGCTTGAACATGATGCGGTTCTGGCACATCTCGCCGGTGGCGACCTGAACAGGCGCCACGCCCTCGCGGATCTTGCGGTGGCCCTCGACGTCGTCGGGATTGGTCGGCTCCTCGATGAACCACGGCTTGGCGAAGGCGAGGTCGCGCACCCAGTCGATGGCCTGGCCGACTTCCCAGACCTGGTTGGCGTCGATCATCAGCTGGCGGTCGGGGCCGAGCACCTCGCGGGCGATGCGCAGGCGCCTGATGTCGTCGGCCTTGTCGCGGCCGACCTTGAGCTTGACGTGGTTGAAGCCGGCGTCGACCGCCTCCTGGCAGAGCCGGCGCAGCTTCTCGTCGCCGTAGCCGAGCCATCCGGCCGAAGTGGTGTAGCAGGGGTAGCCCTCGCGCTCGAGCGTGGCGATGCGCTCGGCCTTGCCGGGCGCCTTTTCGCGCAGCATGGCGAGTGCTTCGTCGGGAGTGACGCAGTCGGTGATGTAGCGGAAATCGATGCAGCGCACGAGTTCCTCGGGCGACATGTCGGCGACCAGCTTCCACACCGGCTTGCCCGCCATCTTGGCCCAGATGTCCCAGACGGCGTTGACGACGGCGCCTGTGGCCAGATGGATCGCGCCCTTGTCGGGCCCGATCCAGCGCAACTGGCTGTCCGAGGTGACATGGCGCCAGAAGCCGCCCATGTTTTCGGTGACCTTGTCCATGTCGAGGCCGACGACGAGATGGCGCATCGCCTCGATCGCCGCGCAGCAGATCTCGTTGCCGCGGCCGATGGTGAAGGTCAGGCCGTGGCCTTCGATGTCAGGTGTGTCGGTCTCGAGGATGACATAGGCCGCCGAATAGTCGGGGTCCGGGTTCATCGCGTCGGACCCGTCGAGATGCTGCGAGGTCGGGAAGCGCAGGTCGAGCACCCGCATGTCGATGATCTTGGTCATGGTCTTGGGTCCTCACAGCATGGTCCCGAAAAGCAGACTTTCCGGACGGGATCGGGCGACTGGAACAGGGCCTGGAGCGGGATGGCGGCGTGATGCGCGCCCGTCCCGCTCCGGGGATCAGGCAGCGACGACGCGCTGCTTCTGGGTGCCCAGGCCTTCGATGCCGAGGGTCATCGTCTGGCCGGGCTTGAGATAGACTGGCGGCTTCTGACCGAGGCCGACGCCGGGCGGGGTGCCGGTGGAGATGACGTCGCCGGCCTGCAGGCTCATGAAGCGGCTGAGATAGGCGACGACCTGCCGGACCGAGAAGATCATGGTCCTGGTCGAGCCGTCTTGGAAGCGCTTGCCGTCGACGTCGAGCCACATCTTGAGGTTCTGCGGGTCGGCGACCTCGTCTGCGGTGACCATCCACGGGCCGGTCGGGCCGAAGGTGTCGCAGCCCTTGCCCTTGTCCCAGGTGCCGCCGCGCTCGATCTGGAATTCGCGTTCGGAGACGTCGTTGACGACGCAATAGCCGGCGACGTGGGACATGGCGTCGGCCTCGTCGATGTAGCGGCCGGGCTTGCCGATGACCACGCCGAGCTCGACCTCCCAGTCGGTCTTGACCGAGCCGCGGGGGATCTCGACGTCGTCGTCGGGACCGACGATGGCCGAGGTCCACTTGTTGAAGACGATGGGTTCGGCCGGAATGGCGGCGCCGGTTTCGGCGGCATGGTCGGCATAGTTGAGGCCGATGCAGATGAACTTGCCGATACGGCCGACGCAGGCGCCGAGGCGCAGGTCCAGCTGCGGCGTGCCTGCGACCAGCGGCAGAGCCTCGGGGTCGATGCCGCGCAGGCGGGCGAGGCCTTCGGGCGTCAGCACGTCGCCGGCGATGTCGTCGACGTGGCGCGAGAGGTCGCGGACGCGGCCGGAGGCGTCGAGCAGGCCGGGCTTTTCTTTGCCCATCGGGCCGTAGCGGAGCAGTTTCATCTGGTATCACCTTGCTTGGAAGAGGCCGGAGCCGGCGAACCGCCTCCGGCCGATGGATGCGTCAGTCGTAGAGGACGGCCGCGATCTCAGGCTTATCGATGTTCGACTTGTCGTAATAGTAGAAGCCGGTGTCGATGTGCTTTTCGACCGCTTCGCCCTTGGCCGCCTTCACCGCGGCCTCGACGGTCTTGTAGCCGATGCCGACGGGGTTCTGGGTGATGGCGCCGGCCATCTGGCCGTCGCGGATCGCCTGCTTTTGCTGGGCGCCCGAATCGTAGCCGATGATCACGAGCTTGCGGCCGAGTTCCTTGGCGCCGTTGACGACACCGATGGCCGAGCCTTCATTGGCGCCGAACATGCCCTTGAGGTCGGGGTTGGCCTGCAGGATCGCCTTGGTGATCTCGGTCGACTTGAGATGGTCGCCCTCGCCATATTCGATGGCGACGATCTCGACCTTCGGATGGGCTTCCTTCATGCGGTTGACGAAGCCGTCGCGGCGGTCGATGCCGGTGCGGCTGGTCTGGTCGTGGACGACGAGCGCGACCTTGCCTTCGTTGCCGATCAACTCCGCCATCTTGTCGGCGGCGAGAGCGGCTGCGGCGATGTTGTCGGTCGAGGCGGTGGCCACCGGGATGTCGCTGTCTACGCCGGAGTCGAAGGCGACGACCGGGATCTTGGCGTCCTTGGCCTGCTGCAGAAGCGGGATTGCCGCCTGGCTGTCGAGCGCGGCGAAGCCGATGGCCGCCGGCTTCTTGGCAAGCGCTGCCGAAAGCATGTCGATCTGGCGGTCGACCTGCGATTCCGAATCCGGGCCTTCGAAGGTGACGGTGACGCCGAGGTCGGCGGCAGCCTTGTCGGCACCCGCCTTCACGGCCTGCCAGAACTGGTGCTGGAAGCCCTTGGAGATCAGCGGGATGTACATCTTGTCCTGGGCCAGCGCGAAGCTCGAGCCGTAGGACAGGATCGCTGCGGCGCCGATTGCGCCGAGCACGGTGCGTCTAGTGAACATGTTTCCTCCTGATGTTCATTTTCCGATCCGAATGTGCGTTCCGAATATTCCTGGAGCGCGTTCGCTCTCTTCTTGGTGTTGGCGCAGCGACGGGCTGCGCGAAGCAAGCCTTCCTCAAAGCCTGCGGCGCCGCAGAATGTCGGTGTAGACGGCGAGAATGATGATCGAGCCTGTGACCACGGTCTGCCACTCCTGGGCAACCGAAAGGATGCGCAGCCCGTTGGCGAGCACGGAGATGATGAGCGCGCCGATGAGCGTACCGATGATGGTGCCGCGGCCGCCGGACAGCGAGGTGCCGCCGATGACCACGGCCGCAATCGCGTCGAGCTCGTAGCCCTGGCCGAGCGCCGGCTGAGCCGAGTTGAGGCGCGAGGCAATCAGCAGCCCGGCGATGCCGCAGATCGAGCCGGCGAGGGCGTAGACGGCGACCTTCCAGCGATCGGTGTTGACACCGGACAGCCGCACGGCCTCCTCGTTGGAGCCGAGCGCGAAGGTGAAACGTCCCAGGATAGTGCGCTCGAGGATAAAACTCGCTGCAATCGCCACCAGGAACAGGATCAGCACGCCATTGGGGATGGGCAGGGTGGGGAAGACCGAGCCGATGAGCGAACCCTGCGAGATCTGGGTGAAGCCGGGCGTATTGTTGAAATAGATCGGCCGCGTGCCCGAGATCACCAGCGAAAGACCCTTGAGGATCAGCATCATGCCGAGCGTGGCGATGAAGGGCGGGATCTTGAGTTTTGCCACGAATGTGCCCGACAGCGTGCCGCTGGCGGCACCGGCCAGGATGGCGGCGAGCACGCCGAGGCCGAGCGGCATGCCCCAGAATGTCAACACCACGCCCGCGCAGACGGCACAGAAGGTCATCAGCGTGCCGACAGACAGGTCGATGCCGCCGGTGATGATGACGAGCGTCGCCGCGATCGCCAGCACGCCGTTGACCGACGTCGCCTGCAGGATGGCGATGATGTTGGACGTCTGCATGAAGTTGGGCGAGGCGAGGCTAAACACCGTGACCATCGCGATCAGGCTGGCGAAGGCGAGCAGGCGGTGCTGGGCGCCCGAAAAGCGAGGGCCGGACGAGACAGTCGCCGTCGAAGTCGTCGTGCTCATTTTGTCGCTCCCTTTGCCGGCTTGTTGTTTTGCTCGCCCCGCAACGTGGCGAGATGCATGATCTCCTCCTGGCTGGCGCCTGCAGGCAGGATGCCGGTCAGCCGGCCCTCGCACATGACGGCGATGCGGTGGCTGAGCCTCAGCACCTCGGGCAGCTCGGAGGAGATGACGATGATGGCGCGGCCCTGCTGGGCGAGCGCGTTCAAGAGCTTGTAGATCTCGTTCTTGGCGCCGACGTCGATGCCGCGCGTCGGCTCGTCGAAGATCAGCACCTCGCAGTCGCGCAAGAGCCACTTGGCGATGACGATCTTCTGCTGGTTGCCGCCCGACAGCAGCCGGGCCTCCTGGCGATCGGACGGCGTCTTGATGGCGAGCTGGTCGATGTAGCGAACGGCCGCGTTGTGCATGGCCGTCTCGCGCAACAGGCCGCCGGCGCCGGCGAAGCGCGACAGGCTCGCGAGCACGATGTTGTTGCGCACGTCCATGCCGGTGGCGAGGCCGAAATGCTTGCGGTCCTCGGAGAGGTAGCCGATGCCGGCGCGCACGGCGTCTTCCGGCTTGCGGATGTCGACCTTCTTGCCGTGCATGAAGACGTCGCCGTCGTCGCGCCGGTCGGCGCCGAAGATGGCGCGGGCGACCTCGGTGCGGCCGGCGCCCATCAGGCCGGCGAAGCCTAGGATTTCGCCCTTGCGGACCGAGAAGGAGACGTCGCGGATCTCGTTGCCGCGGCTGATGTTCTTGACCTCGAGCACGATTTCCGAGTTCGAATGATCGGGCGCGACGGGGCGCTCGTCCGACAAGGCGCGGCCGACCATCATGGCGATGATCTTTTCGACCGGGGTCTCGGCGGCGGGCACGGTACCGATGTATTCGCCGTCGCGCATGACGGTGACACGGTCGGCGATGCGCTTCAGCTCGTCCATCTTGTGCGAAATGTAGACGATGCCGACGCCCTCGGCCTTGAGGCGGGCGATGATGGCGAAGAGCTCGTTGATCTCGGCGTCGTTCAGCGCCGCCGTCGGCTCGTCCATGATCAGCACGCGCGAGCGGTAGGACAGCGCCTTGGCGATCTCGACCATCTGCTGGCGGGCAATCGTCAGCCCGCCGACCGGGGTGCGCGGGTCGAGCTTGAGATGCATCGAGGCGAAGATCTCGGCGGCGTCGGCATTCAGCTTCGCCTCGTCGAGCAGCAGGCCGCCGGCCTTGCGCGGCTCGCGGCCGATGAAGATGTTCTGCGCCGCCGTCAAGTGCGGCATCAGGTTGAGTTCCTGATGGATGATGCCGATGCCGAGATCCTGGGCCTGGCGCGGCGAGTTGATCTCGACCGGCTTGCCGTCGAGCAGGATCTCGCCACCGTCGCGGCGGTAGATGCCGGCAAGGATCTTCATCATCGTCGACTTGCCGGCGCCGTTCTCGCCCATCAGCGCATGGACCTCGCCGGAGCGCAGGTCTAGCCTGGCGTTGTGCAGGGCGCGCACGCCGGGGAACGATTTCTCGATGTCCTTCATCGCAACGAGAGCGGTCATGCGCGGCCTCCCTCGATGCTGTAGAAGCTTGCAGCGGTGCCGCCGAGGATCGCGGCGCGCTGGGCCTCGCCGAGGCCATCGAGCAGGCGGGCGGTGACCTCGTCCCAGAAGGCAAAGGGCGCGGCGAGCGTCAGCACCGGCCAGTCCGAGCCCCAGATCAAGCGATCGGGTCCGAACCAGGTGAGCAGGCTGTCGACGGTGGGACGCAGGGCTTCCGCCGCCGCTTTCGGCGTTGTCCTCAGTTCCGCCGGCAGCTCGGTCAGCAGGCCGGAGAGCTTGCAGCACAGATGCGGATGGCCCGAGAGTTCGGCCATGCCGAGCTTCCACATGGCGTGGCGCGGATCGTCAGCAGGTGCGGCGATAGCGGGCTTGGCGGCATGGTCGATGACGACCGGCAGGTCCGGGTGCCTCTCGACGAAGCAGTGCAGCGACTGCAGATGCTGCGGCTGGACGAGCGCGTCGACGCGCAGGCCAAGGCGCTCGAGCGCGGCGACGGCTTCGGCGTTGGGGCGGGTTGCGATCCAGTCGATGTCGGGCAGGTCCTGCAGCATCGGCCGCACGCCCTTGAACAGCGGATTCTTCGCCAGGCGGTCCAGCGAGGCGACGCTGGCGGGTGACGAGAGATCGACCCAGCCGACGACACCTGTGACGGCTTCGTCGGCGCGGCCCTGGTCGAGCAGGAATGCCGTCTCGGCCTCGGTCGGCGCGGCCTGGACGAGGATGCGCTTCTCGATGCCGGCCATCTCGGCCAGCGGGCGCATCTCGGCTGCGCCGAAGTCGCGATAGATGGGCGCGAGGTGGGCGGCATCAGGCGTCAGCCAGCCATAGTCGCCGCGCTGGAGCGCCCAGTAATGGCAGTGGCCGTCGATCCTTTCGATCATGGCCGCCGCTCCGCCTAGATGGTGACGCCGCCGTCGACCAGGACCGCCTGGCCGGTGACGAAGCGCGACTCGTCGGACAACAGGTAGACGACCAAGGGAGCGATGTCGTCGACGGTGGCGAGCCGGCCGATGGGCTGGCGGGCGATGAAGTCCTTCTCCGCCTGTACCGGGTCGGCGGCGGCGGCGATGCGGCCGCGCAGCGACGGCGTGTCGACCGTGCCGGGGCAGAGCGCGTTGCAGCGGACGCCGCAGCGCACATAGTCGGCGGCCATGCCCTTGGTGAAGCCGATGACTGCCGCCTTGGTGGCGCCGTAGAGCAGCCGGTTGGGGAAGCCTTTGATCGACGAGGCCATGGAGGCCATGTTGAGGATCGACACGGCGCCGGTCTTTTCGGCGCGATCGAGCATGCCGGGCAGGAACGCCCTGGTGGTGCGGTACATGCTCTTGACGTTGAGGTCGAAGCTGAAATCCCAGTCTTCGTCGCTGCAGTCCATGATCGTGCCGTTGTGGACGAAACCGGCGCAGTTGAAGAGCCCGTCGAGCGGCGCCTGGCCGGCGGCGAAGGCCGCTACCGCCTTGCCGTCGCGTACGTCGAGGCGATGGGCCTCGATGCTCTTGCTCTCGCCCGAAAGCGCATTCAGCGCGTCGTCGTTGATGTCGGTGGCGATGACATGGGCGCCCTCTTTCGCGCAGGCCAGCGCGCAGGCGCGGCCGATGCCCTGGGCGGCGGCGGAAATGAAAATGCGTTTCCCGCTTAATCGCATAACCGTCGCTCCTCCCAGCAAACTGCTTGCGCTTCTGTCTATATACGAACATACTATTCATAAATGAACCGACCTTGCAATGGGGAATCGTGGGGCGGATCGAAGGGGAGGAGTTCGAGCCATGTCAAAACGTCCGGCCAAGACCGCCAGCAACGTAGGCAATGACGAGCGCTATCGCGCGCCGGCGCTCGACAAGGGGCTCGACATCCTGGAACTGCTTTCCGAGCAGCCGGGCGGCCTGACCCGGGCCGAGATCGTCAAGGCGATGGGGCGCGGGCCGAGCGAGGTCTACCGCATGCTCGAGCGGCTAGTGGCGCGCGACTTCGTCAGCCGCTCGCCCGAAGGCGACCGCTACGCGCTGACGATGAAACTGTTCATCCTCGCCCACCGCCACCCGCCGGTTCGCCGTCTGGTGGCGCGGGCGCAGCCCCTGATGGACGCATTCTCGATCGCCGCCGGCCAGTCATGCCATCTGGTGGCGCCCGATCGTGACGCCGCACTTGTGGTGGCGCATGCAAGCCCGCCCGGCAACTGGGAGTTCGGCATCCGCATCGGCGCGCATATCGATCTGCTGACCACGAGTTCCGGCCACATCCTGCTCGCCTTCCAGGACGAGCATTCGAAGGCGGAGGCGGCGGCGCGTTGGGACGGCACCGAGAAGGCAGAAGCTCGGGAGAAGTTGGGGCCGGTGCTGAGGGCCTATCGCGAGGCCGGCCACCGTGTCGGCGCGAGCCAGCAGATGCACGCAATCGAGGACATCTCGGTACCGATCCTGTCGCCCGACGGTTTTGCCATTGCCGTGCTGACCTGCCCCTACATCCAGAGGATCGACGACAAGCAGGCCAACATCGACCAGACGCTCGATTTGCTCAGGGACGTCGCAGCGAAGTTGTCACTGTCGTAGGGGCTGAGTACCTGCCGCTCTAACTTCTTTCTGTCAGGAAGCTCAGCGCTGCCCCTCACCCTTACCCTCTCCCCGTAGAACGGGGAGAGGGGGCGTCGGCGTTTCCGCTTTTCCTAGTCGACGAAGAGGAGCGTCGGCGTTGCGGCTGCTTCCTTCTCCCCGTCATTACGGGGAGAAGGTGCCGGCAGGCGGATGAGGGGCGGCAGTTGCCTTTCAGGACAAGGTGCCGACCGCTCAATGAAATTCAGGACATGATGGTTGGCTGCTCAGAGCGAGCAGCCTCACACCCCCGGCGGAACAACCCCCTTGCGCACGGCGAAGTCGGCGTAGAAGCGGCGTTCCTGGGTCTGGATGACGGCGTAGGCCTTCTTGGCGCGTTCGTAGAAGGCAAAGCGCTCGATGCCGACCATCTTCGTGCCCGTCCCCTCGAGCAGCTTGCCGACCTCGCGCTGGACTTCGGGAATTTCGTCCGGCTTGCCGACCACTTCCATGCGAGCGAAGGCGTCGTCGACGAAGGTGTCGACGGGCATCACCGAAAGCACCGCCTTCATCACGCTGACGATGTCGCTGTCGATGCGCAACAGGCGACCGAACACGGTTTGTCGGGCCATGGCATCGGCCGGGAAGTTGGCGTCGGCAAAAATCAGGTCGTCGCCATGACCCATGGCACGGAGCACGTAGAGGACGTCGGGGCCGAGCAGCGGATCGATGCCAAGGAGCATTTTGAACACCTGGGTATGAGGGTTGGAGCAATTGCCCCATCCGTTCCAGAATTGCAGGCGAGACCGGCCCGAAGCAACCCGTCGGTCAGGCGCCGCGAACGAATCCTTCGGATGCGACCAAAAGGTTGCGCGTGTAATCCTGTGCCACGTTACGGGTGGCGAGGTCGCCGGCCTCCAGCCGCTCGACCTCCTCGCCGCCCTGCATCACCATCAGCCGCTCGCACATGTGGGTGATGACGCCGAGGTCGTGGCTGACCATGACGAAGGTGAGCTTGCGGTCGCGGCGCACCTGTTCGAGCAGGTTGAGCACTTCGGCCTGCACCGAGGCATCGAGCGCCGAGGTCGGCTCGTCGAGCAGCAGGATCGAGGGTTCGAGGATCAGCGCCCGGGCGATCGCCACGCGCTGGCGCTGGCCGCCCGACAGCTGGTGCGAATAGCGGAAGCGGAAGCTCGAGCCGAGGCCGACCTCTTCGAGCGCGCGCAGGATGCGCTTCTCGGTATCGCCGAAACCGTGGATCGCCAGCGGCTCCAAGAGCAGGCGGTCGACCGTCTGGCGCGGATGCAGCGAGCCATAAGGGTCCTGAAACACCATCTGGACCTGGCGGTAGAAAGCCTTGTCGCGGGTCCTGCCGAGGCGCTTGCCGGAGACGTCGATGGTGCCCCCGGAGATGGGCGCGAGACCCGCAACGGCGCGCAGCAGCGTCGACTTGCCCGAGCCAGACTCGCCGACGAGCCCGAAGGATTCGCCGGGGTTGACGGTGAGGTTGACGTCCTTCAGCGCGACGAAGTCGTCATAGACGACGCGCAGCCTGTCGATCTTGAGGGCTTGAGTCACAGCAGCCACTCCGGCTTGCGGTCGAGCACGGGCAGCGGATGCCGGTCGGCGCCGATCCTGGGCATGCAGTTGAGCAGGCCCTGCGTGTAGGGGTGCTTTGCCTGCGACAGCTCGGAAGCCTTCAGCTCCTCGACGATCCTGCCGGCATACATGACGATGACGCGGTCGCAGAAGGTCGAGACCAGCCTCAGATCGTGCGAGATGAAGATGAGGCCCATGCCGCGGTCGATCACCAGCCGGTCGAGGATGCGCAGGATGTCGAGCTGGACGGTGACGTCGAGCGCCGAGGTCGGCTCGTCGGCGATCAGAAGTTCGGGACCGGCGATCAGCATCATGGCGATCATGGCGCGCTGGCCCATGCCGCCCGAGACCTCGTGCGGATACAGCGCGAAGACGCGCTTGGGGTCACGGATCTGGACGGCGGCGAGCATGTCGAGCGCCTTTTCGCGCGCCTCGGCCTTCGACGCCTTCTCGTGTGTTCGGAGCGTCTCGACGATCTGGCGGCCGATGGTCATGACCGGGTCGAGCGAATACTTCGGGTCCTGAAGGATCATGGCGATGCGGTTGCCGCGCAGGTCCCTGCGCAGCGCTGGCGACGCATCAAGAAGATCGATCCCGCTGAACTCCAGCCGCTTCGCGCCGACATGGGCGTGCTGCGGCGTCAGCCCCATGATGGCGCGGCCGGTCTGCGACTTGCCCGATCCGCTCTCGCCGACGATGCCGAGCCTTTCCTGGCCGAGCGCGAAGGTGACGCCGCGTACCGCCTGCACCATGCCGGTGCGGGTGGGGAAGTCGACGCGCAGGTCCTCGACGTGGAGCATGGCGCTCATTGACCGCCGCTCCTGGGGTCGAGCGCGTCGCGCAGGCCGTCGCCGAGCAGGTTGAAGCCGAGACTGACGATGAGGATCGCGGCGCCAGGCGCGGCAGCGACCCACCACTGGTCGAGGATGAAGCGGCGGCCCGAGGCGATCATTGCGCCCCATTCGGGCAGCGGCGGCTGGGCGCCAAGGCCGAGGAAGCCGAGACCGGCGGCGGTCAGGATGATGCCGGCCATGTCGAGGGTCACCCGCACGATCAGCGACGAGATGCAGAGCGGCATGATGTGGCGCAGCACGATGCGCATCGGCGAGGCGCCCATCAGCTTGACCGCCGAGATGTAGTCGGAACTGCGCACCGTAAGCGTCTCTGCGCGGGCGATGCGGGCATAGGGCGGCCATGACGTCAGCGCGATGGCGATGATGGCGTTTTCGATGCCGGGGCCGAGGGCGGCGACGAAGGCCAGCGCCAGCACCAGCTTGGGGAAGGCGAGGAAGATGTCGGTGACGCGCATCAGCACCGCGTCGACCCAGCCGCCGGCATAGCCCGACACGGTGCCGACGAGCAGGCCGATGGGAGCGGCGATGACGGCGACCAGGAACACCACCTGCAGCGTCAGGCGCGAGCCGTAGATCAGCCGCGAGAGGATGTCCCGGCCCTGGTCGTCGGTGCCGAGCCAATAGTCCGCGCCGGGCGTCATCAGCCGCGCGTTCTTGAGATCGCCGATATAGGGCGAGTAGGGCGCCAGCAGCGGCGCGAACGCCGCGACGAAGAGCAGTGCCAGGATGATGGCGAGGCCGACGACGGCCAGTTTGTTGGCGGTGAAGCGGCGCCAGGTGAGATAGGCGCGACCGAGCCGGGCCTGCATGCGCGACTGCGGCCGGTCGGTCAAAAGCCATTCGCGGCGGGTCATCGTGGTTTCGCTCATCGGATCCGCGTCCTCGGGTCGAGCATGCGGTAGAGCAGGTCGGACAACAGGTTGATGCCGATGAAGACCGAACCGATGACGATGGTGCCGCCGAGCACGGCGTTCATGTCGGCGTTCTGCAGCGAGTTGGTGATGTAGAGGCCGAGACCTGGCCAGGCAAAGACGGTCTCGGTCAGCACCGAGCCTTCGAGCAGGCCCGCATAGGACAGCGCGATGACGGTGACCAGCGGCACGGCGGCGTTGCGCAGCGCGTGGCCCCAGACGATGCGGCTTTCCGAAAGCCCCTTGGCGCGCGCCGCGACGATGTATTCCTGGCTGAGCTCGTTCAGCATGAAGGAGCGCGTCATGCGGCTGATATAGGCGAGCGAGAAATAGCCGAGCAGCGAAGCCGGCAGGATGATGTGGGAGAAGATGTCCTTGAAGGCGGCCCAGTCGCGGTTGATGACGGCGTCGAGCAGGTAGAAGCCGGTGACTGGCGTAAAGGTATACTCGAACACCACATCGATGCGGCCGGGGCCCGAGGTCCAGCCGAGCCGGGCGTAGAAGACCAGGAGCGCGATCAGGCCGAGCCAGAAGATCGGCACCGAGTAGCCGACGAGGCCGACGACGCGCACGATCTGATCGGCGACGCTGCCGCGCTTCACCGCGGCCAGCACGCCGAGCGGGATGCCCAACGCCGCGCCGATGACGGTGCCGACCGTGGCGAGTTCCATGGTCGCCGGGAAGACGCGGCGGATATCGGCCATCACCGGGTTGGTCGTCAGCACCGAAGTGCCGAAGTCGCCCGATAGCACGCCTTTCACATAGAGGAAGAACTGCTGGTAGTAGGGCAGGTTGAAGCCCATCTCGATGCGGGTGCGCTCGACGACATGGGCCGGTGCACGGTCGCCGACGATGGCGAGCACCGGGTCGATCGGCACGACGCGGCCGATAAAGAAGGTCACGGCCAGGAGGCCGAGATAGGTCGTGGCGACGATCACCAGGAAGCTGGCGATCGATCCGACGATGGCGGAGGCGCGCCGGTTGGCGCGCCTCGCGGGCGTCTGGGTGTCAGCGGTGCTCAACGGCTTGATCCTGCTGGATCATTCCTTGGTCACTGGTGCCACGAAATTCGAGTCGAAGCTCGGCCCGAGCTTGTAGTTCTTGACGTTGCCGCGCATGCCGGCGACCTCCGTCTGCTGGAAGATCAGCACGAACGGGCTGGTGTCGAGGGCAGCCTGCTGCAGCTCCCGGTACATGGCCGCACGCTTGTCGGCGTCGCGTTCGAGCAGGGCGGCCTTGGTCTTCTCGGTCAGTTCCGGCACGTCCCAGGCATTGCGCCAGGCCAGCGTCTTCACCGTGCCGTCGTCGGCATTGTTCGGGTTGGAGGTGAAGGTCTCGGCGTTGGAGTTCGGATCCCAGTAGTCCATGCCCCACTGGCCGATATACATGTCGTGGTTGCGGGCACGGTACTTGGTCAGCGTCTGCTTGCCGTCGCCGGGGATGATCTCGACCTTCACGCCCGCCTGGCCGGCGGTCTGCTGGAAGGCTTCGGCGATGCCTGTCACCGGCTGGGTGTTGCGCACGTCCATGGTTACCGAGAAGCCGTCCTTCAGGCCCGCCTTCTCGAGCAGTTCCTTGGCCTTGGCGACGTCGAACTTGAACGGATCGGAATCGAGCGCACCGAGCACGCCCTTCGGCTGGTAGGTCTGGCGGATCTCGCCGATGCCCTTGATCAGGGTCGAGCCGATGGCGTCGTAGTCGACCAGGTATTTCAGCGCCTGGCGCACCTCGGGCTTGGCGAGGTTCGGGTTCTTCTGGTTGAGGCTGATGTAGTACACCGTGCCCTTGGGCGCGCTCGTCGTCGCGAGACCGGCGTTCTTGGACACCGCCTCGAGGTCGCCCGGCTCCAGGTTGCGGGCCACGTCGACGTCGCCGCTTTCGAGCATCAGGCGCTGGGTCGCGCTTTCCTTGACGTGGCGATAGATGACGCGGGCGAGCGCCGGCTTGTCGCCGTAGTAGTTGTCGTTGCGCTCCATCACGAGGATTTCGTTGGCGCGCCAGTCGCGGATCTTGAACGGACCCGAGCCGGCATAGCCGGTCTTCATCCAGCCGTTGCCGAAGTCGTTGTCGAACTTGTAGTCGTCGGTCGGGGTTACGGCGGCGACATGCTCCAGCACCAGCTTCTTGTCGACGACCGCGCCGACGGTCGCCGTGAGGCAGTTCAGCACGAAGCTCGGGGCGTATGCCTTGTCGACGGTGAGCACGAAGGTGCTCTCGTCGACAGCCTTGGCCTTCTCGGCGACATTGTCCTTGGTCAGGCCGAACTGGGTCAGGATGAAGGCCGGGCTCTTGTCGAGCTTGACGACGCGCTCGAACGACCAGGCGACGTCCTCGGCGGTGATCGGGTTACCGGAAGCGAACTTGAGGCCCGGCTTGAGCTTGAAGGTATAGGTCAGGCCGTCGTCGGAAACCGTCCAGCTCTCGGCGATGCCGGGCTTGACCTTGGAAGTGTCGTCGATATCGAGCCGCACCAGCATGTCGTAGGCGTTGCCGAGGAACTCGGCCGGGCTGAGTTCGAAGGATTCTGCAGGATCGAGCGTGATCGTGTCGTCGATGGCCCAGGCCTGCACCAGCGTGTCTGCCGGCGTCTCGGCGAGAGCTGGGGCGGCGCCAAATACCAACGCCGACACGGCAGCGCCAGCGAGCATCACGCGGAAATGTCCGTTCAGTTTTCCGATAAACATGTCTTCAGTTCCCCCAGTTGACGAAAGTTTTTGTTCTCAGGCTGCCTCGTGCCAGGCCGAGCGCAGTACCCTGAGCCAGTTGTCGCGGCAGATTTTCGCCAGTTCCGCATCACCATAGCCAGCATCCCTCATGGCGGCAACGAGCCGCTGCAGCCCGGCGGCGTCGCCGATCTCGGCCGGGATCGTGGCGCCGTCGAAGTCCGAACCCATCGCAACGCCGTCGATGCCGACGCGCTCGACGAGGTAGTCTATGTGCCGGATCATGTCGGAAAGCGGCGTGTCGGCGCGCTTGGCGCCGTCCTCGCGCAGCATGGTGACGGCGAAGTTCAGGCCGACCAGGCCGTTGCTCTCGCGCACGGCGTCGAGCTGCTTGTCGGTCAGGTTGCGGCTGATCGGCGTTAAGGCGTGCGCGTTGGAATGGCTGACGATCAGCGGCTTCTCCGAAAGTCTGGCCACGTCCCAGAAGCCCCGTTCGGTAATGTGGGCGAGATCGATGGCGATGCCCATCCGATTGCAGGCCTTGACCAGTCTTTTGCCGGCTTCGGTGAGGCCGGGGCCGGTATCGGGGCTCGACGGGAAGGCGAAGGGCACGCCGTGCCCGAAGATGGTGTTGCGGCTCCACACCGGACCGAGCGAGCGCAGGCCGGCGGCATAAAAGACGTCGAGGGCGGCAAGATCGGCGTCGATTGCCTCGCAGCCTTCCATGTGCAGCACCGCGGCGAACTTGCCTGCCGCCGAGGCTGCGTCGATGTCCGTCGAATTGCGGCAGATCGTCCAGCCGCCGGCACGCTCGATCCTGAAGGCGATCGCAGCCATGTCGAGGGCGACGTCCAGCGACGGCGAACGTTCGAGAGGCGCCGAAAGCGGCACGGCATAGTGGCCGTTCGCGTCGCGCACGTCGTCGCGGATGCTGCCCGAGGTGATGTAGATGGCGCAGAGCCCTCCGGCGAGACCGCCCTTCATGGCGCGGGGCATGTCGATATGCCCTTGCCGGGTGCCCTCGATGAACTCGGTCACAGGATCCGCGCCCTTGGCCGCGTTGTTCCACAACCGGAAAAGCACGTCGTTGTGGCCGTCGAATACTGCCTGCATCATTTGCTCCTCGTGGCGAGAGTTGAAAGGCGCGCGCCCGTCAAGTCAATCTGCCCGGGACGAGGCCACCGTGCGCAAACCGCGGTTCCGCTTGGTAAGGCGCAGGCAGGACCAAAAGGAACCTGCCGCTGGACCACTCACGGTCGAGCACAGCTTTCGACGCGATATCGGCCCAAAATCGCGCGTTGCCAGATCTTTGGCAGTCTATGCTCGCGCTCGGACGTCCCGCCGAAGCTATCGACGCCCACGGCACGCAGGCTTACTTCGCGAGCTAACCTACGGGCGTTGCCGGGCCGCATGGTCCGGCGGCGCTCTGGGTCGGCATTTTCCTGTTGAAGCGCCGGAGACGCGGGCGTACGGCTAAAGCTGGAAGTCCAACTCACCCCCCCAAACCTCTATCTCCGGCGGCACCGACATGTCCTTCGTTCCAGACCTGGCGACCATCCTGCAGTTTGCCGTCGCCACCTTCATCATCGCCATCACGCCCGGCCCCGACATGACGCTGTTCGTCGGCCGCGCCCTCTCCGAAGGCCGCAAGGCGGGCTTCGCCTGCATGGCAGGCGCCATGACGGGCATCGTCATCCACACCACGCTGGTGGCGCTCGGCCTGTCGGCGCTGATCGTGGCCTCGCCGCAGGCCTTCATGGCGCTCAAGATCGTCGGGGCGGGCTATCTGGTGTGGCTCGCCTTCCAGGCGATCACCAAGGGGTCGGCCTTCTCGCCGGACACCACCAAGCGCGAGCCGCGCTCGTTCTTCCAGAACTGGGCGACCGGGCTCGGCATCAACCTGCTCAACCCCAAGATCATCCTGTTCTTCATGACCTTCCTGCCGCAGTTCGTCTCGGCGAGCGACGCCAACGCGCCGGGCAAGCTGTTCTTCCTCGGCGCCATGTTCATCGTGCTGTCGCTGCCGGTGACGGCGCCGATGGTGATCGCCGCAGACAGGTTCGCCGGCCTCTTGAAGAAGAGCCCGCGCGTGACGCGCATCGTCGACTATCTGTTTGCCGGCGTGTTCTCGGCCTTCGCGCTGAAGATCCTTACGGCGCAGGCGAAGTAGGCGGGCTTTCGCGCCACGCGCCGGCGAAGCGGCCGGTGACGAACCAGTAGGCGATGCCGCCGATGAGCCCGCTGCCGATGATCGATACCGGCAGCAGCGGGTCGCGATAGGCGAAGCCGCCGTCACCGGCCTGATAGGCGAAGCCGATGAAGATCAGCGCCACGAAGCCGCCGGCCAGCGCGTAGAAGAGCCAGTCGCGCTTGCCCAGAAGCTCTGCGAGCAGCATCACGACCACGGCCGGCACGAAGGCAAAATAGGCCACAAACAGCGCCACGAAGGGTATAGAGAAGACCAGCGAGCCGTGGGCCACTTCCACGGGGATCTCCGGCGCGATGACACCGGCGACGCCGAGGAAGATCACGTTCAGGAATGCGCTGGCGGCAAGCGACGCCGCCAGGAAGCCCAGCACCATGTGGGCGAACTTGCCGAGGTAGAGAAGGACGCGGCTCATGCTTTCACATCCTTGGGCCAAGCATCCGAAGACCTGTAGGCGACTTGCCAAAAGCTGAGCCCGCCTAGAAAGCCACCAGGTAATAAGCGGAGAGCCAGGCTGGATGAGAACAACGAATGCAAGCGACCGGTATCAAGTATGAGGAGCATATTTAGAAGTCCGACCGCTGGAAACACATTCAAGACTCCAGCTGTCGTGAAGAACATCCAACCACGCAACCGAAAAACCCATGCTATGCAGAGCGTAAAGACGAAGCCGGGAAGGACCGTTGCAAATGTGGTAATCAATCCTAAAGCGAGCCCAAACGGCACGTTCACGTTGGGATCATAGACTGATCTTCCGGCGGCGGGGAGCAGCCACAGGACAATTTCGACGGCAAAGGTGGCAAAGACCGCGACGAACACAGCGCAGACATAGCCAACAGCGATGAAAGTGGCCCTTCTCAAGGCCATGGCCAACCTCACTCGCCGTGTCCGGCGATCATCATCGCCTCGAGCGCCAGGCGCTCGCTCTTCTTCAGGCGCTCCGATTCCGACTTGAGCTGTCCGCAGGCGGCGAGGATGTCGCGGCCGCGCGGCGTGCGGATCGGCGAGGCATAGCCTGCCTGGTTGATGTAGTCGGCGAACTTCTCGATCTGCTCCCAGTCCGAGCACTGGTAGTTGCTGCCGGGCCATGGGTTGAACGGGATCAGGTTGATCTTGGCCGGCACGCCCTTGAGCAGCTTGACAAGTGCCTTGGCGTCTTCGAGGCTGTCGTTGACGTCTTTCAGCATCACATACTCGAAGGTGATGCGGCGGGCATTCGACAGGCCGGGATATTTGCGGCAGGCGTCCATCAGCTCGCTGAGCGGAAACTTCTTGTTGATCGGCACCAAGAGGTCGCGCAAATCGTCGTTGGTGGCGTGCAGCGAGATCGCCAGCATGACGCCGATCTCCTCGCCGGTGCGGAAGATCTCCGGCACGACGCCCGAGGTCGAGAGCGTGATGCGGCGCTTGGACAGCGCCAGGCCGTCGCCGTCGGAGGCGATCAGCAGCGCCTTCTTCACCGCCTCGAAATTGTAGAGCGGCTCGCCCATGCCCATCATGACGATGTTGGAGACCTTGCGGCCTTCGGCCGGCACGATGGCGCCCGCCGGAGTGTCGCGGTCGGGGAAATCGCCGAGCCGGTCGCGCGCGGTCAAAAGCTGCGCCAGGATCTCTTCCGCCGTCAGGTTGCGCACCAGCTTCTGCGTGCCGGTGTGGCAGAACGAGCAGGTGAGCGTGCAGCCGACCTGGCTGGAGATGCAGAGCGTACCGCGGCCTTCCTCGGGGATGTAGACGGTCTCGATCTCGACCGGGCGGCCGGCACCACGCGGCGGGAAGCGGAACAGCCACTTGCGCGTGCCGTCGGAGGAGATCTGCTCCTCGACGATCTCGGGGCGCGCGATGGTGAAGTGCTTGGCCAGCTCGGCGCGCAGGTCCTTGGAGATGTTGAACATGTCGGCGAAGTCGGAGACGCCGCGGACATAGAGCCAGTGCCAGAGCTGCTGGACGCGCATCTTTGCCTGGCGTTCCGGGACGACGCCGGAGGTGATCAGTGCTTCCGCGAGCTCCTCGCGGCTGAGGCCGATCAGCTCACCCTTGGCGGGCGCGGCAATTCGGGCGCGCAGCGCGTCGCGGGTGGCATCGGCGGTGAGGTCGAGCGAAACGGTCATTCGGGCTCAGCTAGCTATAGATATCGGCAAATGTAGGATTTTGGCGCCACATATCACAGGTCTGGCTCTGCGTCACGTTTTGGCGGCCATGCATTTCCGCCTGGGCTTCGCCACTTGTTAAGGCTCCGGCTGCGATGCTGCGCCCATGACCGGCATGTTCCAGATCGTGCTCGCGCTGCTTGCCATCAACGGCGCGGCCTTCCTCACCTTCTGGCGCGACAAGAGGTTGGCCAGCGCCGGCGCGCGGCGCATCCCCGAAAGGACCCTGCTCTGGCTCGCCTTTGCCGGCGGCAGCCTCGGCGCGATCACGGCACAGCACCTGTTCCGCCATAAGACGCGCAAGGAGCCGTTTCGTTCTCAACTTTATGCCATTGCCGCCCTGCATGCGCTGGCACTGGCCACATTGGGTGTCTGGCTCGTGGCGCCGCAATGGCTGGCGGGCCTGCTCGACCTGGCACGCGACGCCGTTTCGTGATGGCCCGGCTCACCTGCCGGAAAACGCGAGCACCAAACAAAAAAAGGCCGGGCGAAAATCGCCCGGCCTTCGAACCTATCCGCGGCCTGCGCTTACTTGCAGGTGGCGATCGAGCCCAGGGCGGCGGAAATGCCCTTGAGCGAAAACACGTAGCTGGTGGGGTTGCCGCGGCCGGACTTGGCTGCGACCTTCATGTCAGATCCACCCTTCATTGCGGCGATCAGCGCCGGCTCCTCGGCGGCGTTCTCGACCCAGGCAGACCTGCCCTTGGTGAACATGGAGAACGACTTGTCGCCGATGGTGACGGTGACCTTGGAGTTTTCCTGGAAATTGTAGCCGGCAATGAACTGCGGCTCGAACGACACCTTCTGGCCCGGGCGCTGGCTGACGAAGAAGAACATGTCGCCATGGTCGAGCGTCGGCGGCTGCTTGTCGGTGGGCACCGTCAAGACGTAGCAGACCTTGCCGTTCTGCGCCTGGTAGCTGTAGGTCCCCCACGAATTGTACTGGCCGATCTTGGTGGCCGACTGGGCCAGCGCCGGCATTGCCGAGACTGCCAGCACCAGACCCGAAATTGTAGCTATCAATCCGCGCATTGCTTTTCCTGTATCTCAAATGGAGCGGGAGGCAGGCTGGCAGCGCGCCCGCCCGTTCGCTTCATTTTGATTTAATCTGGGTTACCAAAGGATGAATCGCCCGTGAAAAGCGCCTTTCGCCCGCTGGCCGGCAGCCTTTGCCGCCGCGCGACGGGCGCGGCACCCTGTCCCTTCGAGGGTTGAAAACCACGAACAAGGCAAGAGTTTGACTTTTCGTTTCGGCCTGAAACAAGGCTGGCCGCGGCCACTTACCATTCGCGCGAAAGCGCCTCCCTGGCGGCCAGCCGATGCGCCGGCGTCATGTGCGAGCGCACGGCTGCGAACGCAGCCGTCAGCACCGCGATGTCGTCGGTGAAGCCTATGCCGACGAGCACGTCGGGAATGGTGTCTGCCGGCAGGATGAAATAGGCAAGCGCGGCAAGCAGGATGCCCTTGGCGCGCAGCGGCGTCTGTTTGTCCATCGCGCAATAGTAGCCGGCCACCACTTCTTCCATGAAGGGGATGTGGCGCGCCGCAGCCTTTGCCTTGCGCCAGAACTTCTCGCGCACCTCGCCCTCGCTCGCGCCGGTGCCGGCCGCGTCGTTGCGGAAATGGTCAAATCCAGGGAACTTCACCATCTGGGCAATCTCCTTCGCGACGGAATGTGGGAAAGCGCTGCCCCCACTGCAAGATCGGCTGCTCAGGAACCGAAATAGGCGTTCATGCGCTTGGCGAGCTTGAAGTCCAGTTCGGTCAGCCCGCCGGCGTCATGGGTGTTCAGCCTGACGTCTACGGTCTTGTAGACGTTCGACCAGTCGGGATGGTGGTCGAGCTTCTCTGCGGCCAGTGCGACACGGGTCATGAAGGCGAATGCCTCGCCGAAATTCCTGAACTCGAAACGCCTCGATATCGACAGGCCGTCGCCGGCGAGCGCCCATCCGTCGAGCGAAGCCAATCCCTCCTTCACCTCGGCAGGTGCTAGTTTCTCTCTGGCCATTTCGTGCTCCCATGCTAATCGAGATCGTTCGCCAGCATAGCGCGGTCATCCGAGGCAGGGGCAGGAAAATATGAGCAACGGATTGCCAAGATCGATCCTCTTCGTCTGCCTCGGCAACATCTGCCGTTCGCCGCTGGCCGAGGGCGTGTTTCGCGCCGTGCTCGCCGAACGCGGCCTCGATGCCTATTTTGCCATCGATTCGGCCGGCACCGGCGGCTGGCATGCCGGCTCGGCCCCCGACCCCCGCTCGATCGCGGTCGCGGCGCATCACGGCATCGACATTACCGGGCAGCAGGCGCGCAAGGTGACCCTCGCCGATTTCGAGCGCTTCGACCTCATCCTCGGCATGGACCGTTCGAACGTCGACGACCTGCGCCGGCTGGCGCCGCAGGGATCTCCGGCACGCATCGAACTGTTCCTCGGCCATGCCTCCGGCGCGAAGAAGGACGTTCCCGATCCCTATTATGGCGGCGAGGACGGCTTTATGAACGTCTACCGCATGATCCGCGAGGCTTCGGAAGCGCTGGCCGACCGGCTCGCCGGGTGCGAGGAGACGCCGTTGAGCGGCCAGGCCTCCTCGACGATGTAGGGCCCGCCGCCGACGGAATCGCGCGACGACATCAAGACGAAGCGGCCGACGCGGAACGGCACGGTGGCGAAATTGCCGCGCGCCGAAAGATAATGCGCCACGTCGAGCGGGCTGGTGTTGCGCAGCCTGGCAAGGGTGACGTGCGGCGAGAACTTGCGCGGGTCGGAAGGCACGCCGACACGCTGGCAGATGCGTTCGATCTCGGCCTGCAGGGCGCTGAGTTCAGGCGAGGGGATGACGCCGGCCCAGACGGCATGCGGCTTCTTCTGGCCGAAGGCACCGACACCCGAAAGCGTCAGCGAGAAGCCGGGGCGGTCGACGCGGTCGAGCGCTTCCACGATCTCGTCGGCGACATGGCCTTCGACATCTCCGATGAAGCGCAGGGTGAGGTGGTAGTTCTCGACGTCGATCCAGCGTGCTCCTGGCAGGCCCCCCCGCAGGAGCGAGAGGGAAAGTGCCGCGTCACGCGGAATTTCGAGGGCGGTGAAAAGTCGCGGCATGGCCAGGCTCCCTTCTCCTCGAATCGAAATTCGTAAGCTCAGCGAATCATCGATCGCCCCATCGGGCAAGCTGTTTGTTCAGCCGCCGCTGAATAGACAACGTTTGTGACAGGCAGGTGTTGCAGCCCTGCATGGCTGGCTCATTTGCCGGCGATGGCCTTTTCGACGGTCGGCAGGGCGCGCTCGACCATGCGGTCGATACCGGCCGCATTGGGGTGCATGCCGTCCTCGAGCAGCAGCGACCGCTCGCCGGCGACGCCGTCGAGGAAGAACGGGTAGAGGGTGGCGCCGTATTTCTCCGCGAGTTTCGGATAGATCGTCCCGAACTGTTCGCCATAGGCATGGCCGAGATTGGGCGCGGCGACCATGCCGGCCAGGAGCACCGGAATGTTGCGCTGCTTGAGCCGGGCAAGCATCTTGTCGAGGTTTTGTTCGACCAGTGCCGGGTCGATGCCGCGCAGCATGTCGTTGGCGCCGAGTTCGAGGATGACCAGTTGCGTTCCGTCGGGCACCGACCAGTCGAGGCGGGACAGGCCGCCGCTGGTCGTGTCGCCCGAAACGCCGGCATTGGCGATCACCACATCGTGACCGCGGGCGCGTAGCGCCGCCTCCAGTTTTTCGGGAAAACCCTCGCCGGGCCCGAGGCCGAAGCCCGCCATCAGGCTGTCGCCGAAGCCGACGATGCGGAACGGTTCGGCCCGGGCGGCGGGCGCGGCTAACATGACCGCAAGTCCAAGCACGAGCGCGGCAATGAACTGTTTGAAAGCCATCAAGTCAGATCCGATATGACGAAGACAGTCCCCGCCCTCCGGTTTTCATATAGGATAGAATTGCCGTGACAGAAGCCGTCATCGAACTGAGGGATGTGTCGCTGACGCTCGGCGAGGGCGCCTCGTCCGTCCACGTGCTGAAGGGCGTCAGCCTCGACGTCGCCGCCGGGGAAGCTACGGGCATCGTCGGACCGTCCGGCTCGGGCAAGTCGACGCTGCTGATGGTGCTGGCCGGCCTGGAGCGCGTCGATTCCGGCTCGGTGAAGATCGCCGGCGAACTGCTCAACGGCCGCAGCGAGGACCAGATCGCTGCGTTTCGCGGTCGAAACATCGGCATCGTGTTCCAGTCCTTCCATCTCATCCCCAACATGACGGCGCTGGAAAACGTCGCCGTGCCGCTGGAGCTTGCCGGCAAGCGCGATGCCTTCGCCATTGCCGAGCGCGAGCTTGCGGCGGTGGGTCTGGCGGACCGGGTGACGCATTACCCGGGCGAGCTTTCCGGCGGCGAGCAGCAGCGTGTGGCGATCGCGCGCGCCCTGGCCCCGGAACCGCGCATCCTGATCGCCGACGAACCGACCGGCAATCTCGACCAGGCGACCGGCCGACAGATCGCCGACCTGCTTTTTGCCAAGGCGGCCGAACGCGGCATGACGCTCGTTCTGGTGACGCACGACCCGGCGCTTGCGGCGCGCTGCGACCGGCAGGTGGCGATGCGCTCGGGCCGGATCGAGACGGCAACCGTTGCGCCGCTGGCCGAGAAGGTTCGGGCATGATTTTCGCTTCTTCGCACCCCGCTCTGGCCTGCCGGCCATCTCCCCCGCAAGGGGGGAGATCGGCCTTCATTGCCACCTTCGCCAACCGCCAACGTCTCAGGGAGAGCAGCGACGGCGACGCTGCCAATCTCCCCCCTTGCGGGGGAGATGCCCGGCAGGGCAGAGGGGGGTTGCGTGGGGTGCCGGCCTTGCAGAATCCGGCTGCCGGATCGCAGGCGCGCCCATGCTGAGGGACCTGCCTCTCGCCTTCCGCTTCGCTTCGCGCGAGATGCGCGGCGGCCTGCGCGGCTTCCTGATCTTCCTGACCTGCATCGCGCTCGGCGTGGCGGCCATCGGCGGCGTCAATTCGGTGGCCCGCGCCATCACCGCCGGCGTCGCCAGCGAAGGGCAGGCGCTGCTCGGCGGCGACCTCCGCTTCCAGCTGATCCAGCGCGAGGCGACCGACAAGGAACGCGCGTTCCTCGAAAGCCTCGGCACCGTTTCGCACAATGCCGGCATGCGCTCGATGGCGCGGCTGGAGGACGGCTCCGACCAGTCGCTGGTCGAGGCGAAGGCTGTAGACGACGCCTATCCGCTCTACGGCCAGCTCGTCACCGAGCCGGCGCTGCCGCGTGCCGAGCTGTTTGACGAGAAGGCCGGTGCCTTTGGCGCGGCGGCACCCGATCTTCTGTTCGAGCGCCTGAAGCTCAAGCTCGGCGACCGCATCAAGCTGGGGGCTGCGACTTTCGAGCTCAGGGCCAGGCTCGTCACCGAGCCCGATGCCGTCTCCGACGGGTTCGGCTTCGCGCCGCGGCTCCTGGTATCGATGGAGGGGCTCACCGCCTCGGGTCTGATCCAGCCCGGCAGCCTGGTCGAGCATGCCTACAAGCTGCGTTTGCCTGCCGGCACCGGCGAGGCGGAGCTGACGGCGGTGCGGGAACAGGCGAATGCCGACTTCCCCGAGGCCGGCTGGAGCATACGCACCCGCAGCAATGCGGCGCCGGCGCTGTCGGCCAATATCGAGCGCTTTTCGCAATTCCTCACACTGGTAGGGCTCACCTCGCTGGTGGTAGGCGGCGTCGGCGTCGCAAATGCCGTGCGCGCCTATCTCGACGGCAAGCGCGGCGTGATCGCCACCTTCAAGAGCCTGGGCGCCTCGGGCGGCTTCGTCCTGACGGTCTATCTCATCCAGATCATGCTGATCGCCGGCTTCGGCATCGTCGTCGGCCTCGTGCTCGGCGCGCTGATGCCGTTCGCGGCAAGTGCTGCACTCCAGTCGGTCATCCCCGTACCGGCCGAGGCGGGCATCTATCCGGCGGCGCTTGCGATCGCGGCGCTGTTCGGTGTGCTGGTGACGCTCGCCTTCGCCATCCTGCCGCTGGGCCGCGCCCGCGACGTGCCGGCGACCGCCCTGTTTCGCGAGATGGGCTTCGAGGGGCGTGGCCTGCCGCGCTTGGTCTATGTCGCGGTGGCGCTCGGCATCGCCGCAGTTCTGGCGACGCTCGCCATCTGGCTCGCCGGCGACCGGCGCATCGCCACCATCTTCGTCGGCGCGACCATCTTCTCGTTCCTGGTGCTGAGGGCCGTGGCGCTCGCCGTGCAATGGCTGGCGCGCAAGAGCCCGCGCGTGCGCTCGACGGCACTCAGGCTGGCCGTCGGCAACATCCACCGTCCCGGCGCGCTGACGCCGTCCGTCGTGCTGTCGCTGGGCCTGGGGCTGACGCTGCTGGTGACGCTGGCACTGATCGACGGCAATTTGCGCCGCCAGATCGCCGGCAGCCTGCCGGAGCGGGCGCCGAATTTCTTCTTCGTCGACATCCAGCCCAACGAGGTCGACAACTTCGCCAAGCTGGTCGAGGCCGAGGCGCCCGGCGGCAAGCTGGTGCGCGTGCCGATGCTGCGCGGCCGGGTCATGGCGCTCAACGGCACCGAGGTGCAGAAACTCGACGTGCCGCCGGAAGGCGCCTGGGTGCTGCGCGGCGACCGCGGCCTGACCTATGCGAAAAACATCCCGGAGAACTCGACGCTGTCGCAGGGCACATGGTGGCCGGCCGACTATTCCGGCGAGCCGCTGGTGTCGTTCTCGGCGCAGGAAGGGCGCGAGCTTGGCCTCAAGCTCGGCGACACGGTGACCGTCAACGTGCTCGGCCGCAACGTGACGGCAAAGATCGCCAGCTTCCGCGAGGTGCAGTGGGAATCGATGGGCATCAACTTCGTCATGGTGTTCTCGCCCAACACATTCGCGGGCGCGCCGCACAGCTGGCTCGCGACCCTGACCGAGGGCAAGGCGTCGCCCGTCGAGGAATCGCGCATCCTCAACGCGGTGACGCGCAGCTATCCGGCGATCACCACGGTGCGGGTCAAGGATGCGCTTGACGTGGTCAACCGGCTGGTCGCCCAGCTCGGCACGGCGATCCGGGCCGCGGCGGGCGTGGCGCTGATCGCCTCGGTGCTGGTGCTGGCCGGCGCGCTCGCCGCGGGAAATCGCGCCCGCATCCACGACGCGGTGATCCTCAAGACGCTGGGGGCGACGCGCCGGACGCTGATCGCCGCGTTTTCGCTCGAATACATGCTGATCGGTCTCGCCACCGCCGTCTTCGCGCTCGCCGCCGGCGGGGTCGCGGCCTGGTTCGTCGTCGCCCGCATCATGACGCTGCCGTCGCAGTTTCTGCCTGAGGTTGCGGTGGCGACGATCGCCGCGGCGCTGATTCTGACGGTCGGCTTCGGCCTCGTGGGCACCTGGCGCGTGCTGGGACACAAGGCCGCACCGGTGCTGCGGACCGAATAGATAAGAGGGCTTGTCGAAAACGATTCTCAAATACATTTGTATGAGAAATGTGCCCTCACGCAGGGTTTCAGACGGTTACGGGCCTTGTTCTGGCCCGAAAGAAGCATCATATTTCGCCGCAGGCATGCTGGAGTCCCGCCAGCGGCGCCTGGGTTCTCCACCCGACACCCGACGGGGCAGAAGCAACAGAGGAAACCATGTCTGACTTCAGAAATTACCAGACGCGCATGGCGACCACCGGTGCCCGCACTGATGCGTCGATCGACGAAGGCCTGCGCGCCTACATGCTCAAGGTCTACAACCTTATGGGCCTGGGCCTGGCTATCACCGGCTTTGCCGCGCTCGCCACGATGATGCTGGCCACCACCAACGACCCCGCGACCGCGGTTGCGACGCTGGGCAACGGCAAGATGCTGACCAGCCTCGGCGTCGCACTCTATGGCTCGCCGCTCAAGTGGGTCGTCATGCTCGCCCCGCTCGGCATGGTGTTCTTCCTGGGTGCCCGCATCCAGTCGATGAGCGTCTCCGGCGCGCAGACCGCATTCTGGGTCTTCGCCGGCCTGATGGGCCTGTCGCTGTCGTCGATCTTCCTGGTCTACACCAGCGCGAGCATCGTGCAGACCTTCTTCGTGACCGCTGCCTCCTTCGGCGCGCTGTCGCTGTTCGGCTACACGACCAAGCGTGACCTGACGGCCATGGGCTCGTTCCTGATCATGGGCGTGTTCGGCATCCTGATCGCGATGGTGGTCAACATCTTCCTGCAGTCGTCGGCCCTGCAGTTCGCCATCTCGGCGATCGGCGTGCTGGTGTTCGCAGGCCTGACCGCCTACGACACGCAGAAGATCAAGGAGATGTATTTCGAGGGCGACGACGTGCTCGTTGCCGGCCGCAAGGCGATCATGGGCGCACTCACGCTCTATCTCGACTTCATCAACCTGTTCTCGTTCCTGCTGTCGTTCCTGGGCAACCGCGAGTAACAGCCAAGCGAATTTCGGTCGGATCACCCCGGCCGCAATGAAAAGAGGCCCCGGCAATACCGGGGCCTCTTTTTTTCGTTTCGAGCACAGTCGCAGGCTGCTTGATCGGCGTAGCCGCGCCGCTCACTGGTTGCGACGCTTGCCTTCCATCAGGTCGAGCACGGCACGCGCGGCGTCGAGCACGTTGGTGCCCGGACCGAACACGGCAGCCACGCCATGGTCGATCAGGTACTGGTAATCCTGGCGCGGAATGACGCCGCCGACCACGACGATGACGTTGTCCGCGCCCTTGGCCTTCAGCGCCTCGACCAGCTGCGGCGCGAGCGTCTTGTGGCCGGCCGCCAGCGACGACATGCCGACCACATGCACCTTGGACGAAATCGCTGTATCCGCGGCCTCCTGCGGCGTCTGGAACAGCGGCCCGGCAATGACCTCGAAGCCGATGTCGCCGAAGGCAGAAGCGATCACCTTAGCGCCGCGGTCGTGGCCGTCCTGGCCAAGCTTGGCCACCATGATGCGCGGCTTCTCGCCCAGCGATCCGGCAAACTGCTCGAGGCGCGAGACCAAAGTCCGGAACTCCGGCTCGTCGTCATAGGCCTTGCCATAGACGTTCTCGACCACTTCCGGCACCGCCGCATGGTCGCCGAAGGCACGGCGCATGGCATCCGATATCTCGCCGACGGTGGCGCGCGCCCGCGAAGCCTCGACCGCGGCGGCCAGCATGTTGCCCTCGCCTGACCGCGCGACCTGTTCGAGTGCGGCAAGTGCTGCCTCGACCCGCTTCGGGTCGCGCTGGCGCCGCGTGCGCTCGATACGGGCGATCTGGGCCTGGCGGACGGCGGAGTTGTCGATTTCGAGAATGTCGATCTCGTCTTCCTGCTCGAGCCGGTACTTGTTGACGCCGACGATGACCTCGTCGCCCCGGTCGATGGCCGCCTGCTTGCGCGTCGCCGCCTCCTCGATCAACCGCTTGGGCAGGCCGGAGGCGACCGCCCTGGTCATGCCGCCCATGGCCTCCACCTCCTCGATCAGCGCCCAGGCTTTTTCCGCAAGATCGTTGGTCAGGGCCTCGACATAATAGGACCCGGCGAGGGGATCGACGACCTTGGTCACGCCCGTCTCGTGCTGGAGGATCAGCTGGGTGTTGCGGGCGATGCGGGCCGAGAACTCGGTCGGCAGCGCGATGGCCTCGTCGAACGAATTGGTGTGCAGCGACTGGGTGCCGCCGAGTGCCGCCGACATCGCCTCGAAGGCGGTGCGGACGATGTTGTTGTAGGGATCCTGCTCCTGCAGCGACACGCCGGAAGTCTGGCAATGGGTGCGCAGCATCAGCGACGACGCCTTCTTCGGCTCGAACTCGGTCATGATGCGCGACCAGAGCAGGCGCGCGGCGCGCAGCTTGGCCGCCTCCATGAAGAAGTTCATGCCGATGGCGAAGAAGAACGACAGCCGGCCGGCGAAGTCGTCGACATTGAGCCCCTTCCTGAGCGCCGCGCGCACATATTCGCGCCCGTCGGCCAGCGTGAAGGCGAGCTCCTGCACCAGCGTCGAGCCGGCTTCCTGCATGTGGTAGCCGGAGATCGAGATCGAGTTGAACTTCGGCATCTCCTTGGCCGTGTACTCGATGATGTCGGCAACGATGCGCATCGAGGGTTCGGGCGGGTAGATGTAGGTGTTGCGGACCATGAACTCCTTGAGGATGTCGTTCTGGATGGTCCCCGACAGCTTTTCACGTGAAACGCCCTGTTCCTCGCCGGCGACGATGAAGTTGGCGAGGATCGGGATCACCGCGCCGTTCATGGTCATCGACACGGAGATCTTTTCGAGCGGGATACCGTCGAACAGGATCTTCATGTCCTCGACGGAATCGATCGCCACGCCCGCCTTGCCGACGTCACCCTCGACGCGCGGATGGTCGGAGTCGTAGCCACGATGGGTGGCGAGGTCGAAGGCCACCGACACGCCCTGCTGTCCGGCGGCCAGCGCCTTGCGGTAGAAGTTGTTGGACTCCTCCGCCGTCGAGAAGCCGGCATACTGCCTGATGGTCCAGGGCCGGCCGGCATACATGGTGGCGCGCGGGCCGCGCAGGAACGGCTCGAAGCCCGGCAGCGAACCGAGATGGCCGACGCCCTGGAGATCGTCCGCCGTGTAGAGCGGCTTGACCTCGATGCCCTCGGGCGTGTTCCAGGTCAGCGTTTCGGGCGACGCCTTGATCTCGCGCTCGGCGAGTTTTTTCCACGTGTCGATCGTCGGTTTGTCGGTCATTTGCTGCTTCCATTCGGCAACGCGGCGAGTGCCATCACCTTGCGTGGACCGGCAGCCCAGTCACGCACAACGAGAAAACCCGCCAGCAGGTAAATTAGGAGGATCGCATTCTCGAGCGTCGAGAGGGAAATTGTCCCGGTCTCAACAAGCCATCCGCCGGCCGCGATGAACACTTCGCCGGCGAGGTAGAGCAGAGCGATCCGGCGAAGATTGACGAAGCCATAGATAAACTTCGTGACGACAGAGTATCCGGCAGCGCCCCAGACTCCCCACACCATCGCATTGAAAAGGTGGATAACATATGGAGCCCCACCGGGTGTCTGGATACCGGTTACAAATTGCCGGCCGGGCAGCTCGAAATACCAGGACGCACCGAGGGCCATCTGAGACAAGGCAAAGCCAAAGAGGCCGCCCAGAAGGCAGGCGGCGATCTTTGCTTCTCTCCAGACCCTCGGTCGTGTCACTCGAACTCCATGATCAGCTCATCCACGGCGAGGCTTTCGCCCGCTGTGGCTGCCACGCGCTTGACCGTGCCCTTGCGCTCGGCGCGCAGCACGTTCTCCATCTTCATCGCCTCGACGGTCGCCAGCGACTGGCCGGCCTCGACGACATCGCCCTGCTTGACTAGGATCGAAGTCACCACGCCCGGCATCGGGCAGAGCAGCATCTTCGAGGTATCCGGCGGCAGCTTCACCGGCATCAGCTTCGCCAGTTCGGCGACGCGCGGGCTGCGCACATGGGCGACCACGTCCATGCCGCGCCAGCGCAGGCGCCAGCCGGTGCCCGAGCGCGAGATCTTGACGCCGATGGAGGTGCCGCCGACGGCGAAGTTGGCATGCAGGTGCCCGGGCAGCCAGTCGCTCGACACCGCGAGCGACGTGCCGTCGTCGAACTCGACCACGGTGCCGTCGCCACCCTCGTTGACCCGCAGCGGCAGGGTGAAGCCGGCCAGCGTGACGACCCAGTCGGCTCCCACCGGGCGCTGGTGATGTGCGAGCGCGCCGGAGATCTGGGCGCCGCGGCGCTGCACGAACAGGTTGATCAGGGCCGCGACCGCCGCGAGCTTCCTGGCATCGCCCTCCGAGGGCGCGACACCCGAGAAGCCATCGGGATATTCCTCCGCGATGAAGGCGGTGGTCAGCGCGCCGGCGCGGAAGCGTTGGTGGTCCATGACCGCCGACAGGAACGGCAGGTTGTGGCCGATGCCCTCGACCTCGAAATCGTCGAGCGCGCGGCCCATGGCTTCGACCGCGGCGGCCCGGTCGGGCGCCCAGGTGCAGAGCTTGGCGATCATCGGGTCGTAATACATCGAGATCTCGCCGCCCTCGAAGACGCCGGTGTCGTTGCGCACCACGGTGCCGTCGTCGCGCTTGCCCTCGACCGGCGGGCGATAGCGGGTCAGCCGGCCGATCGACGGCAGGAAGTTGCGGTAGGGATCCTCGGCGTAGAGGCGGCTTTCGATCGCCCAGCCGTTCAGCTTCACGTCGGCTTGGGTAAAGCGCAGTTTCTCGCCCGCAGCGACGCGGATCATCTCCTCGACGAGGTCGATGCCGGTGATCAGCTCGGTCACCGGGTGCTCGACCTGCAGGCGGGTGTTCATCTCGAGGAAGTAGAAGTTGCGGTCACCGTCGACGATGAACTCGACCGTGCCGGCCGAGAAGTAGCCGACGGCCTTGCCGAGCGCGACGGCCTGTTCGCCCATCGCCTTGCGGGTGGCGGCGTCGAGGAAGGGCGACGGCGCCTCCTCGATGACCTTCTGGTTGCGGCGCTGGATCGAGCATTCGCGCTCGCCGAGATAGACCAGGTTGCCGTGCTGGTCGCCCAGCACCTGGATTTCGATGTGGCGCGGCTGGGTGACGAATTTTTCGATGAAGATGCGGTCGTCGCCGAAGGACGACTTGGCCTCGTTCCTCGACGACTGGAAACCCTCGCGTGCCTCGGCATCGTTCCAGGCGATGCGCATGCCCTTGCCGCCGCCGCCGGCGGAAGCCTTGATCATGACGGGATAGCCGATGGAGCCCGCGATGCGGACGGCCTCTTCCGCATCCTCGATGAGCCCCATGTGGCCGGGCACGGTGGACACGCCAGCCGAAGCTGCGATCTTCTTGGACGTGATCTTGTCGCCCATCGCCTCGATGGCGACAGGGGGCGGGCCGATGAAGGCGACGCCCTCGCCCTTCAGCGCCTCGGCGAAATTCGGGTTCTCCGACAGGAAGCCGTAGCCGGGATGCACTGCATCGGCGCCGGACTGGCGGATGGCGTCGATGATCTTCTGGATAACGATGTAGGACTGGCTCGACGGCGCAGGCCCGATGTGGACGGCCTCGTCGGCCATCTTCACATGCAGCGCCTCGCGGTCAGCGTCGGAATAGACGGCCACCGTGGCGCTACCGAGCTTCTTTGCGGTCTTGATGACCCGGCAGGCGATCTCGCCGCGACTGGCGATGAGGATTTTCTTGAACATCTTTGCCCTGCTCACAGCGGTATCGTGTCGTGCTTCTTCCACGGCGCATCGAGCTTCTTGCCGCGCAGGGCGGCGAAGGCGCGGGCGATGCGGCGGCGCGACGAATGCGGCATGATCACCTCGTCGATGAAACCGCGTTCGGCCGCCTTGAACGGATTGGCGAAGTTGGTCTCGTATTCCTTGGTGCGCTCGGCGATCTTGTCGGCGTCGCCCAGTTCGGAGCGGTAGAGGATCTCGGTCGCACCCTTGGCGCCCATGACCGCGATCTCGGCCGTCGGCCAGGCATAGTTGATATCGGCGCCGATGTGCTTGGAGGCCATGACGTCATAAGCCCCGCCATAGGCCTTGCGCGTGATCAGCGTGACCATCGGCACGGTCGCCTGCGAATAGGCGAAGAGCAGCTTGGCGCCGTGCTTGATGACACCGCCATATTCCTGCGCGGTGCCCGGCAGGAAGCCCGGTACGTCGACCAAAGTCAGGATCGGGATCGAAAACGCGTCGCAGAAGCGCACGAAGCGCGCCGCCTTGCGCGAACTGTCGATGTCGAGGCAGCCGGCCAGCACCATCGGCTGGTTGGCGACGACGCCCACCGTCTGGCCCTCGATGCGCGTGAAGCCGGTGATGATGTTCTTGGCGAAGGCTTCCTGGATCTCGAAGAAATCGCCCTCGTCGGCGATGGCCAGGATCAGCTCCTTCATGTCGTAGGGCTTTGTCGCGCTGTCTGGGATCAGCGTGTCGAGGCGCTTCTCCAGCCGGGCCGGATCGTCGTGGAACGGCCGCACCGGCGGCTTCTCGCGGTTGTTGAGCGGCAGGAAGTCGAAAAGCAGGCGGACCTGCTCCAGCGCCTCGATGTCGTTCTCGTAGGCGCCGTCGGCGACCGAGGACTTCGACGTGTGGGTGCGGGCGCCGCCCAACTCCTCGGCGGTGACGATCTCGTTGGTGACGGTCTTCACCACGTCGGGACCGGTCACGAACATGTAGGAACTGTCCCGCACCATGAAGATGAAGTCGGTCATGGCCGGCGAGTAGACCGCGCCGCCGGCGCAGGGACCCATGATGACCGAAATCTGCGGGATCACCCCGGAGGCGTCGACGTTGCGCTTGAACACGTCGGCATAGCCGGCCAGCGAGGCGACGCCTTCCTGGATGCGGGCGCCGCCTGAATCGTTGAGGCCGATGACCGGGGCGCCGTTGCGCACCGCCATGTCCATGATCTTGCAGATCTTCTGGGCATGGGTTTCGGACAGCGAGCCGCCGAGCACGGTGAAGTCCTGCGAGAAGACATAGACCAGGCGGCCGTTGATGGTGCCCCAGCCGGTGACCACGCCGTCGCCCGCCACCTTCTGCTCGGCCATGCCGAACTCGGTCGTGCGATGGGTGACATACATGTCGAACTCTTCGAAGGAGCCTTCGTCGAGCAGGACGTCGATGCGCTCGCGCGCGGTCAGCTTGCCCTTGGCATGCTGGGCGTCGATGCGCTTCTGGCCACCCCCGAGGCGGGCTTCGGTGCGGCGGGCTTCCAGTTGTTCGAGAACGGCGCGCATCAGTTCATGCCCTTTGCGGAAAGCCACTTCCATGCGGCGGGGAAGGCGACGGCGGCCAACACGGCCTTCATGATGTCACCGGGGATGAAGGGGAAAAGCCCCAAGGCCAGCACCGGCTTGTCCCAGCCGATGACGCTGCCGAGCCAGAAGAGGCCGGGAATGTAGATCACGGCGCCGGCGAGTAGTGCGGCGGCCATGGCGGTGAAGACATTGCGGTCCCAGCCGCGCTCGGCCAGCCAGCCCGCAAGCAGGGCAGCGAAAATGTAGCCGAGCAGATAGCCGCCGGTCGGGCCCATCATGTAGGCGAGGCCGATGCCCTTTTCGGGCGTGCCGGCGAAGACCGGCAGGCCGAGAGCGCCCTCGGCGAGATAGAGCGCCACGGCGGCGGCACCGCGCACCGGGCCGAGCGCCAGGCCAAGACCGATCACGACAAGCGTCTGCATGGTCATCGGCACGGGATAGAACGGCACCTGGACCTTGGCCGACAGCGTCAGCAGCAGCGAGCCGGCGATGACGGCCACGACATCCGCCGGGGTGAGCCGGCCTGTCGGCCTGTCGGCAACCGCATGGTAGAGCGTCATGGACTTTCTCCCGCACTATGAGGTTGAAAAATGATGGCTCCTCGCCACTTCCACGGCAAGGAGCGAATAGCGCCCATTACGCTCAAGTCGGCTTCCGGAAAACCGTTGAAAATGTGCAAAAGCGTAATGTACAAATTCGAGAACTGAAAATTGCGAATTTGCAAACATGGCGACCCGCAAACTCTATATCGGCCGCAAGGTGCGCGAGCTGCGAGAGGCCAACAAGGCCACCCAGCAGAGCTTCGCCGAGCGCATCGGCATCTCGACGAGCTACCTCAATCAGATCGAGAACAACCAGCGTCCCGTCTCGGCATCCGTGCTCCTGGCGCTCGCCGAGAAATTCCAGATCGACATTGCCGAGATCTCGCAGGGCGACAGTGACCGCCTGCTGTCGGCCCTGACCGAGGCGCTGTCCGACCCGATCTTCGAGAACTATGCGCCGAACCTGCAGGAGCTCAAGCTGGTGACGCAGAACGCGCCGGGTTTCGCCCGGGCGCTGATCTCGGCCCACCAGGCCTATCGCCGCAACTCGGAACAGCTGGCGAGCCTGGACGACACTCTGGGCAGGAGTGCGAGTTTCGCCGAGCCGACGCCCTATGAGGAGGTGCGCGACTTCTTCCACTTCGTCGACAACTACATCCATGGCCTCGACGTGGCGGCCGAGCGGCTGGCCGGCGAGCTCGGCATCGGCGGGCGCGACAGCTATGCGGCGCTCGGCGAATATCTCGAAAGTCGCCACGGCGTGCGTATCGCCCGCGCCGACGCGGGCGACGACGCGCTCAGGCGCTTCGACCCCAAATCCGGCGTCCTGTTCCTCAACCCCTATTCGCCCGTCGCGACGCGAAGCTTCCAGATCGCCTTCCAGATCGCCGAAATGGAGATGGAGGCACAGGTCGCCAAGATCGCTCGTTCCGCCGATTTCCGCACCAACGAGGCGGTCGAAATCTGCAAAATGGGCCTGCATAACTATTATGCCGGGGCCCTGACCTTGCCCTACCAGGCGTTCATGAAGGCCGCGCAGGAGCTGCGCCACGACCTGGAGCTGCTCGCCGCCCATTTCGGCGCCTCGATCGAGCAGGTCGCGCATCGCTTGAGCACCCTGCAGCGCCCGGGCTTCAAGGGGGTGCCGATCTTCTTCGCCCGCATCGACCGCGCCGGCAACATCACCAAGCGCCATAGTGCGGCCAAGCTGCAGTTTGCCCGCTTCGGCGCAGCCTGCCCGCTGTGGAACGTGCACCAGGCCTTCGAGGCTCCGGGGCGCATCATCCGCCAGCTGGCCGAGACGCCCGACGGCGTACGCTACCTCTGCATCGCGACGGAGATCTCCAAGGGCGGCGTCGGATTCAACGCACCGCACCGGCGCTATGCCATCGCGCTCGGCTGCGAGGTCGCCTATGCGCAGGACTTCGTCTATGCCGACGGGCTGGAGCTCGGCAGCAAGACCGCCTTCGATCCCATCGGCATCTCATGCCGCATCTGCGAGCGCACCAACTGCCAGCAGCGCGCCATTCCGCCGCTCAAGCGCCGCCTGGTGATCGACAAGGACGTCCGCCACCCACTGCCATACCGGATCGGCTGAGAGCTGCACGACTATATATGCGCTGAGCTGCCCCTCACCCCTCCCCGTGAAGAATGGGGAGAAGGAGGTGTCGCTGTGGAGCATCGTCCTTCTTTGGAAGCAAGGGCGCCGACCGTGCGGCCATCCTCCTTCCCCCCGTCCTTTGCGGGGAGAAGGTCCGGCAGGGGATGAGGGCGGCACAAACCTCCCCGAGCCTAACTTTTGCGCGCCACCAGCCCGCCGGCGGCCAGCAGCAGCCAGCCCAGGATCATGCCGGCCCCGCCGATAGGTGCCGCGAATGGGAACAGCCGCTGCCCGAGATAGTCCCGCGCGAGCAGGTCGCCGGCAAACAGCAGCAGCCCTGCGATCAGCACCAGCGCGCCGGCGCGCAGCAGCTTTCCGCCAGCGACCAGCGACAGCGCAAGCAGCACCGGCGCGTGGATGAGCAGGAAGTTGGCCGCGACGGCGACGTTGGTGCTGCCGCCATGGCTGGACGCAGCCGACAGCGCCACGCCGGCTGCGCCGCACAATGCCGCCGCGACAAACAGGACCCGATCGAAATGCATGCTTTTGCTCCCGCTTTCCCGCTTTGCGGGAGGTAATCGCAACGTCGTCTTACCCCCACCCCTAACCCCTCCCCACGAGGGGGAGGGGAAATCCGCCGACCGTATCCGCATCTGATCCGGCCAAGTCCAAGCGGGGCCAGTGATAGGGGCCGCTTCGGCAGTCCCCCCTTGTGTGGGGGGGGTATCGTCACACCATCATACCCAAGGGCACAGGGAAGCCGCCCAGCAAAACTTCCCTCTGCAGCCGCGCCGATTGCCGCAGCCGTGCCGCTTTTCTGTGGAGCCTGAACGAGCACGAACGATTGGCCGTTTGGTGTTCGCGCCGGCAGTCACTATGTTCGCGCACCCGTTCAACAGGCACCAGGATTCCATGGCTGGCGACAACAGGAAAATCGCTGCGATCATCGCAGCCGAGATCAATGCGAAGCCCGAGCAGGTCGTGGCGGCCGTCGGGCTGCTCGACGAGGGCGCGACCGTTCCCTTCGTCGCGCGCTATCGCAAGGAGGTCACCGGCGGCCTCGACGACACCCAGCTGCGCGATCTCTCCGAGCGCCTCGCCTATCTGCGCGAGCTCGAGGCGCGCCGCGCGGCGATCGTCGAGTCCATCACCAGCCAGGGCAAGATGACCGACGACCTGGCGGTTCGCATCGCTACCGTAACGACCAAGGCCGAGCTTGAGGACATCTACCTGCCCTACAAGCCCAAGCGCCGCACCAAGGCGGAAATTGCCCGGGAGCGCGGGCTCGGTCCGCTGGCCGAAGCCATCCTCTTCGACCGCTCCAAGGTGCCGGCCGAGCTGGCCGAGGCCTATGTCGGCGGCGAAGTGGCCGACGTGAAGGCAGCGCTCGAAGGCGCGCGCGACATCGTCGCCGAGGGCATCTCGGAAAACGCCGACCTGCTCGGCCGCCTGCGCGGCCACATGAAGGAGCGCGCCGTGCTGCGCGCCCGCGTCGTCGACGGCAAGCAGGATGCCGGCGCCAAGTTCTCCGACTACTTCGATCATTCCGAGCGCTGGGCTGGAGTGCCGAGCCACCGCGCGCTCGCCATGCTGCGCGGCCGCAACGAGGACGTGCTGTCGCTCGACCTCGAGATCGACGCCGACGACACCTCGCCTGTCAAGCCGGTGGAGCGCATGATCGCCGCCGCCTACCAGATCGGCGCGACGCTGCCGGGCGATCAGTGGCTGATGCAGGTCGCCGGCTGGACCTGGCGCGTGAAGCTGTCACTGTCGCTCTCGCTCGACCTGATGCGCGACCTGCGCGAGGCGGCCGAGGAAGAGGCGATCCGCGTCTTCTCGCGCAACCTCAAGGACTTGCTGCTCGCTGCGCCCGCCGGTTCGCGCGCCACCATGGGCCTCGATCCGGGCATCCGCACCGGTGTCAAGGTCGCGGTCATCGACGCCACCGGCAAGCTGCTCGACACCACCACCGTCTATCCCTTCCCGCCCAAGAACGACGTGCGTGGCACCCAGGCCGAGCTTGCCCGGCTGATCATCCGCCACAATGTAGAGCTGATCGCCATCGGCAACGGCACCGGCAGCCGCGAGACCGAGCGACTGGTCGCCGACATGCTGCAGGACATGCCGGCGCCGAAGCCGACCAAGGTCATCGTCAGCGAGGCCGGCGCCTCGGTCTATTCGGCGTCTGCAACGGCGGCAGCCGAGTTCCCCAATCTCGACGTGTCGCTGCGCGGCGCTGTCTCCATCGCGCGACGCCTACAGGATCCGCTCGCCGAGCTGGTCAAGATCGAACCCAAGTCGATCGGCGTCGGCCAGTACCAGCACGACGTCGACCAGTATCGCCTCGGCCGTTCGCTGGAAGCCGTCGTCGAGGATGCGGTGAACGCCGTCGGCGTCGACCTCAACACGGCGTCCGCTCCCCTTCTCGCCCGCGTCTCGGGGCTCGGGCCGTCTCTGGCGGAGTCGATCGTCGCCTATCGCGATGCCTCGGGCGCCTTTGCCACGCGTCGTGACCTGCTAGCCGTGCCGCGTCTCGGCCAGCGGGCCTTCGAGCAATGCGCCGGCTTCCTGCGCATTCGCGACGGCAAGGAACCGCTCGATGCGTCGTCGGTCCATCCGGAAGCCTATGGCGTCGCCAAGAAGATCGTCGCCTCCTGCGGCCGCGACCTGCGCCAGCTGATGGGCGACAGTGCGGCGCTGAAGGCCATCGACCCGCGCGCGTTCGTCGACGAGCGTTTCGGCCTGCCGACGGTGCGCGACATCATCGCCGAGCTGGAAAAGCCTGGCCGCGACCCGCGCCCGGGCTTCAAGACCGCGACCTTCGCCGACGGCATCGACGACATCAAGGACCTGAAGCCGGGCATGCTGCTGGAAGGCACCGTCACCAACGTCGCCGCCTTCGGCGCCTTCGTCGACATCGGCGTGCACCAGGATGGCCTCGTCCATGTCTCGCAGCTGGCCGACAAGTTCGTGAAGGACCCGCACGAGGTGGTGAAGGCCGGCGACGTGGTCAAGGTCCGTGTCGTCGAGGTCGACATCCCGCGCAAACGCATCGGGCTCACCATGCGCAAGGATGGCGGCGAGGCGGCGCCGCGTTCGGCCGCACCCGCCAAGGGCCGCGACATGAAGTTCAGCTCCGCATCTCCCAAGCCGCAGCCGAACAAGCCGGCGCAGCAAGGCGCGTTCGGCGCGGCGCTGCTCGAGGCGATGAAGCGGAAGTAACGCGCGAGGACGTCAAGGCCAGCTCCCGGTCTCCGTCTCGCTCGGCAGTCCCGTAGCCGTGGCATCTCCGGCGATGCAGAGGCGCGACGCGGACGTCCCCCTCTCCCCGTTCTTCGCGGGGAGAGGGTAAGGGTGAGGGGCAATCCTGGGGCGTTTGCGCTGCCCCTCATCTGCCTGCCGGCATCTTCTCCCCGTGAAGGACGGGGAGAAGAACGCTGTCAGCGACGTTGCGCTCCTTCTGCAACCAGCCGAGCCGCCCCCTGCTCCCCAGCGGCATCATCGCCCTTGCCCGCTTGGCCGTTCGTGTTAGAAAGCCCGGGAAAACGCGGCTCCGGCCGCCTGCGAAAGGTGCCCTGCTCAAATGACCAAGTGGAAAGACGTCAAGAAGGTCGTGCTCGCCTATTCCGGCGGTCTCGACACCTCCATCATCCTCAAGTGGCTGCAGACCGAACTCGGCGCGGAGGTCGTCACTTTCACCGCCGATCTCGGCCAGGGCGAGGAACTCGAGCCGGCGCGCAAGAAAGCCGAGATGCTCGGCATCAAGGAGATCTTCATCGAGGACGTGCGCGAGGAATTCGTCCGCGACTTCGTCTTCCCGATGTTCCGCGCCAACGCCGTCTATGAAGGCGTCTACCTGCTCGGCACCTCGATCGCGCGCCCGCTGATCTCCAAGCACCTCGTCGACATCGCCCGCAAGACCGGCGCCGACGCCATTGCCCACGGCGCTACCGGCAAGGGCAACGACCAGGTCCGCTTCGAGCTGTCGGCCTATGCGCTGAACCCCGACATCAAGATCATCGCGCCCTGGCGCGACTGGTCGTTCAAGTCGCGCACCGACCTGCTCGACTTCGCCGAGAAGCACCAGATCCCGGTCGCCAAGGACAAGAAGGGCGAGGCCCCCTTCTCCGTCGACGCCAACCTGCTGCACTCGTCGTCCGAGGGCAAGGTTCTGGAAGACCCGGCCGTCGAGGCGCCCGAATACGTCCACATGCGCACGATTTCGCCTGAGGCAGCGCCGGACAGGGCGACCATCATCAAGATCGGCTTCGAAAAGGGCGATGCCGTCTCGATCAATGGCGCGCGCCTGTCGCCGGCGACGCTGCTTGCCAAGCTCAACGACTACGGCCGTGACAACGGCATCGGCCGTCTCGACCTGGTCGAGAACCGCTTCGTCGGCATGAAGTCGCGTGGCGTCTACGAGACCCCGGGAGGCACGATCCTGCTTCAGGCGCACCGCGCCATCGAGTCGATCACGCTCGACCGCGGTGCCGCGCACCTCAAGGACGAGCTGATGCCGCGCTATGCCGAGCTGATCTACTACGGCTTCTGGTTCTCGCCCGAGCGCCAGATGCTGCAGGCGGCGATCGACCTCAGCCAGAAGGACGTCGAGGGCGAAGTCACCCTCAAGCTCTACAAGGGCAACGTCATGGTCATCGGCCGCGACAGCTCCAAGTCGCTCTACTCGGACAAGCTGGTCACCTTCGAGGACGACCAGGGCGCCTACGACCAGAAGGACGCCGCCGGCTTCATCAAGCTCAATGCGCTGCGCCTGCGCACGCTGGCAGCCCGCAACCGCTGATCGCCGCTAACCCCCACCTCACGAAGTGGGGGCAGCGAACCGCTTCGGCGAGCGCCGCCATTCACATGGCGGCGCATCTCCCGATACCGGAATGCTTGCCGTCTCGACCGCCTTCTAACGCCGTCCCGCCGCCAGGCGGGCGCCTTCCACTGCAATTCCCAGCATCGCCTGGCGTGCCAGGGCCACGGCCAGCTCCGGCCGGCAGCGGGTCTGCAGGGTCGTTGCCTGCAGACGTGCCAGCGCGCGATCGATCGCCGCCGAACTCCAGCTCGTCAGCGCCCGCTCGACCGCCCGCTTGCGCGAAAAGAACACCGGCGGCCGTGCCGCCGCGATGACCGCCGCGGCATTGCGGTTGCCACCTTCGAGCTCGCTGCGCATCAGATGCAGGTTCTGCAGGTGGCGCAAGGCGGCCGCCAGCAGTTGTGCGGCCTGGCTGCCGTTCTGGCACTGCTTGGTGAAGGCTGCGTCGAATTCGGCTATGTTACCGCCAAGGGCGGCGTCGACGGCATCGTCCAGCGACAGCGCCGACACGTCACCCGTCATTGCCTTGACGTCGTCGAGGCTGATCTCGCCCTTGCCCATGGCGTAGAGCGTCAGCTTCTGCAGTTCGCCGCGCGTCGCCAGCCGGTCGCCGCCGAGGCTGCGGCGCAGCGCGTTGCGCGCATCGAGCGCCATCGTCAGCCCGGCCGCCCGCAATTCGTCGTCGATGATGGTTTCGAGATCGCGCGCCTCGTCGCCATAGCAGGGCAGGGCCACGCCGCAGAACGCCCCTTCGACCACCGTGCGCAAGGGGGCGCCCTTCTTCAGGTCCTGCGCCTCTATCAGCACCACCGCGTCGCGGGGCGGTTCGGCGGCAAGTGCCTTGACGTCGTCGGCGAGGCTCTTCTGGGCGCCGGCATTGCGCACCCAGATCAGCCGCCTCGGCGCGAACATCGGCACGGTGCGCGCCTCGTCGACGAGGCGGCCGCTGTCGCGATCGACCTCGCCGGCATCGAGCTTCACCACCGAGAACGGGTCGTCGAGCGGCAGCCCGGTCTTGGCGGCAAAGGCCGCGGCCCGCTCGGAAACGAGACCGCGATCCGGCCCGTAGATCAGCACGATCACCGCCTCCGGGGCAGGACGGGCGAGCCAGGAATCGACCTCATGCGCTTTCTTCTGAGCCATGGCACCCTGTTAGCACACGGTGCTGGGCGTGCCGCAGGTTTTTTGGCCGGGGGACCGCTACTCGTCGTCGATCAGGATGCGCTGGGCAGCACCATCCAGGTCGTCGTACTGGCCGCTCTTCAGCGACCAGAGGAAGGCGGCCAGGCCCAGGCCACCGAGGAACAGGGCGATCGGCAGGAGGAAGATGAGCCCACTCATGATGCCATTGCCTCCTTAGTCGGAAACCCCGACGGCGCTTCGAGCGACCGGCGGGCCCGCCTGGCCTTGCCGGTCCCGAGCCTGAGCCCGTTGGCGATCACGATGACCGACGAGCCCGACATGGCCAATGCCGCGACCAGCGGGGTGACGTAGCCGACGAGCGCTATCGGCACGGCGATCGCATTGTAGACGACGGCCAGGATCAGGTTCTGGCGTATCAGCCGCTTGGCTTCCCGCGAAGTGGCAAGCGCCAGCGGAACGGCCGCGAGGCTCTCGCGCAGGAAGACGAAGTCCGCGGCACTCCGGCCGATGTCGGCGGCGCTCGCCGGCGCGATCGATACGTGTGCAGCCGCGAGCGCGGGCGCGTCGTTGAGGCCGTCGCCGACCATCAGCACCTTGCGGCCTTCCGCCTTCAGCTGTTCGAGACGCGCGACCTTGCCGCTCGGCAGTACGCCGGCCGAGGCTTGCGCTATGCCCAGCGCTGTCGCAACCGTCGCCACCGCCTCGGCACGATCGCCGGACAGGATCTCGACCGCGAGACCGCGCTGCCGGAGCGCGGCGACCGCCGAGGCCGCACCCGAACGCAACTGGTCTTCGAAGCGGAATTCGGCCTCGAGCGCGCCATTCCTCGCCAGCACGGTGCCGCGGGCGGCCCCGGCGTCGTGCAGCGCCCATTCCGCACGCCCCAGCCGATAGGTGTCGGCGCCGCTCCTGGCTTCGAGGCCGAATCCCGGCAGCTCGTCGACCCTGTCGAAAGTCCATTCGCTGCCACTCTCGGCCGCGTCGGCCAAGGCGCGGGATATCGGATGGCGAGAGTGCAGGGCGATCGCTGCGGCCAGCGAAAGGGTCCGGGAGGACAATTCGCCGGCTTTCACGAGCTTGGGCATGCCGAGCGTCAGCGTTCCGGTCTTGTCGAAGACGACCGTGTCGATCTCGGCCAGGCGCTCCATCGCCGAGCCGTCCTTGACCATGATGCCGGCCTCGAACAGGCGCCGCGCCGCCGCCACCTGGACGATCGGCACAGCGAGGCCGAGTGCGCAGGGGCAGGTGATGATCAAAACGGCGATGGCGATGGTGATGGCGCGGTAGGCGTCGCCCGAAGCCGCCATCCAGCCGAGGAAGGCAAGGAAGGCCGTCAGGTGCACGACCGGCGCGTAGAGCGCCGACGCCCGGTCGGCGATGCGCCGATAGCCACCGCGGCCGCTCTCCGCCGCCTCCATCAGCCGCATCATCTCGGCCAGGAACGAATCCTCGGCCGCTGCGGTCGCTTCGATGGTCAGCGGTCCGATCAGGTTGAGCGTGCCGGCGCGCAAGACGGCACCCGGCTCCACCGCGACGGGGTCGCTTTCTCCGGAAACGATGGCGCAGTCGAGCTCCGAGTACCCCTTGATCACCCGGGCGTCGACCGGGACGCGTTCGCCGGCGGCGAGCATGATCTGCATGCCCGGCCTGATGTCGCCCACCGGCAGGTAGGCATTGGAGCCGTCGGCCTGGAGCACGGTTGCGCCACGCGCCGCGAGCCTCGCCAGGCCCTTGACCGCGACTCGTGCCCGTTCGCGCATGACATGGTCGAGCGCGCGGCCGATGAGCAGGAAGAAGAGCAGCGACGCCGAAGCGTCGAAATAGGCATGCGGGCCGCTGTTGGCGGTCTCGTAGAGGCTCATTCCGTAGGCGAGCAGCACGCCGATCGAGATCGGCACGTCCATGTTGGTGCGACCGTTGCGCAAGGCCCCCCAGGCGGAGCGGAAGAAGATGCGGCCGGAATAGGCGAGCGCCGGGAGTGCGATCAGCGCCGAGATCCAATGGAACAGGTCGCGCGTCGCATCCTCCGCCCCGGACCACACCGACACGGAAAGGAGCATGATGTTTGCGGCTGCGAATCCCGCAATGCCGAGACCCCGGATCAGTTCGGCGAGGGTCTCGTCCTTGTCGTCGGTGCCCTGTTCGAAGAGGTGGCTTTCATAACCCAGCCGCGCCAGCGCATCGACGATCGGAGGCACGCCGGCGGCTTCACGCCAGCGCACCGAAACGCGCTTGGTCGACAGGTTGACGCGCGCATGCTCGACACCGTCGAGCGCGCTCAGCGCCGCCTCGATGTTGACCATGCAGGCGCCGCAATGCACACCGGGCACGGAAAGGTCGATTTGGCGCAGGCTGCCCGGCACGGAACGGCTCGACAGCGCCAGTTCCTCGCGGGACGGGCCCTTTGAAGCGCCGCCTTGCAGCAGCAGCGCCTCTTCGGCGGCGGGAGCGCAGCAGCTCATTTGACCTCCCCCCTGCTGACGACGATGCGCCGCGCCTCGTGATAGGGGGCGCGGTCGGGGATCACGGCCTCGGTGTTGACGATCCAGATACCGTCGCGAACGGCAGCGGGCGCGACATAGGCGCCGTCGGCCGCACGCTCGAGCTTCACTTGCCAGTCCTCGGCCTCGTACGAGGGCCGTCGGAAGGAAACGGTGACGGATTCGGCCGGCACCGGCGCACCCGAGGCATCGACCAGGCTGTAGCGGATCTCGCCAGCCTTGATCGCGAGCGCACCTTTCCAGCCGAGCGACTGCTGCGCCCTGGCTTCGGCAACCCGCTCGTTGAACTGCTGGCTGGCGACATAGGTGTTCTGGACGACGAGACCCGTCCAGCTGGTGTTGGCGAAGGTCGCCATGACCAGGTTGACGGCGATGATGGTGCCGAAGAAGGCCACCATGATCGCCAGCATGTGCCGGCCGGTGAACTGCCTTGGCTGCTGCAGGGGCCGCAGGGTCATTTGCCGGTCTCCGGAACGTTGAAGTTGGCGACGTAGGAGTCGCTTTCGGAACTCGCCCTGTCTTCGACCACGAAGGTGAAGCTCTGCCCCGCGCTGACCTGCTCGAGCGGCTGGCGAACATAGACCCGCAGCGTGGTGAGCTTGTCGGGCTGGGCCTCGATGTCGACCGAACGGCCTTCGGCCTGCTCCATCCCGACAATGGTCATCGCCGCGCCGGGCAGACCGTCGAGACGCAGCGTCAGGGTGCGCGGCTCCGGCACCATGTTGAGCAGTTTGACGGTGTAGCCGTTGCGGATCGATCCGTCCGACAGGCGCACGAATTGCGGATTACGGTCCTGCAGCACGTTGAGGTCGAGCCGGTCGCGACTGAACAGTGCGACGAGCAGCGCGACGCCGATCAGGCTCCAGGCACCGGCATAGACAAAGGTGCGTAGCCGGAAGATCCGGCGGATGTGGAAATGGGCGATGCCCTTGTCGAGCTTGCCGTCGACATCGCGCACCTGCTTGGGATCGATCGCCCCGGTGGTCGGGTTGGTGGCGATCGCCATATTGGACTGGTAGTCGGCGAGCGTCGCGTAGGAGATCAGGCCGCGCTCCTTGCCGATCTTGTCCATGACGCTGTCGCAGGCGTCGATGCAGAGCGCGCAGGTGATGCATTCGAGCTGCTGGCCGTCGCGGATGTCGATGCCCATCGGGCAGACGGCGACGCAGGCGTTGCAATCGACGCAGTCGCCGACGGAAAGCCCTTCGGCGACTGCCTTCTTGGCATGACGTGAACGCGGCTCGCCGCGCCAGTCGTTGTAGGTGACGGTCAGCGAGTTCTCGTCGAGCATCGCTGCCTGGATGCGCGGCCAGGGACACATGTAGGTGCAGACCTGTTCGCGCATGAGGCCGCCGAAGACGTAGGTGGTGGCGGTCAGGATGGCGACGGTGAGGTAGGCGACCGGCGCTGCCTTGCCGGTAATCAGCTCGCCAAGCAATGTGGGCGCATCGGCAAAATAGAAGATCCAGGCGCCGCCGGTTGCCACCGCAATCAACAGCCAGGTCACGTGCTTGGCGGCACGTTTCCCGAGCTTGTCGAACGACCAAGGCGCGCTGTCGAGCTTGATGCGGGCGTTGCGGTCTCCCTCGATGCCCCGTTCGACCACCAGGAAAAGATCGACCCAGACGGTCTGCGGGCAGGTGTAGCCGCACCACGCACGGCCGACCGTCGAAGTTACCAGGAACAGGCCAATGCCGGCCATGACCAGCATGCCGGCGACATAGAAGAACTCCTGCGGCCAGATCTCGATGGCGAAGAAGTAGAAGCGGCGGTTGGCGATGTCGAGCAAGACCGCCTGATCGGGCGCATAGGGGCCGCGGTCCCAGCGAATCCACGGCGTCAGGTAGTAGATGCCGAGCGTGACCAGCATGACCAGCCACTTGAATTGACGGAACCGGCCGGAGGCCCGCTTGGGGAAGACTTTCTTGCGAGCGGCATAAAGCGGCTGGCGTGTCTTGGCCGAGTTGACCGCCTCGACATCGAGCCGCTCCACTTCCCGTTCGTCAAGCATTCTCGTCTCCTGCTGACCGCCTGCCGGTCAAGATCGACAGGGTCGCTTCGTCTTTGCCTCATCTGCCACCCCGGAGCCTTGACCCAGGTCAAGCCGGGGAAGTGCGCAAGGAGGCCCGGCATTTCTGCCGAGCCCCCCACCCCTTCATCCATCGCCCCCAGCCCTGGAGGGTTATTCACCACCGCCGAGCGAATGGACGAAGACGGCAAGTTCCTTGACCTTCACGTCGCCCAGTCGGGCGCCCCACGCCGGCATCACGCCATGCCTGGGCTGGCGCACCTGCTGGGCTATGGCCGCCTGCCCGGAGGCGTAGAGCGCGATCGCATCGGTCAGGTCGGGCGCGCCCATTTCCCTGTTGCCCTTGGCATTGTCGCCATGGCAGGCGGCGCAGTTTTCGGCGAACACGGTTGCCCCTGCCGGAACCAGCTCCGGCGTCAGCGCCTGGCCCGATAGGCTCGCGACGAAGGCCGCAACCTCGTTGACCTGCTGCGGTTCGAGCACTTCGGCGAAGGCCGGCATTTCGGAGCTGTGCGTCTCCTCGTCGCCGGCGAAACGGACGCCGTTCGATATCGTCTGGTAAATCTGCTCGATCTTGCCGCCCCACAGCCACTCGTCGTCGTTGAGGTTGGGGAATCCGGGCGAACCCTGCGCACCGGAGCCGTGGCACTGCACGCAGTTGACCTTGAACGCTGCCGAGCCTGCCGAGGTGGCGAACTGGCGCAAATTGTCGTCGGCGAGGATCTCGCCGACGCCCTTGGTCTTCACCGCCTCGACATAGACGCTCTTGGCGGCCTCGGCCGCGGCGAGCTCGGCCTGGACCTCGGCCCGGCTCGAATAGCCGAGCATGCCCGTGGTGGCGGTGCGGATCATCGGCCAGGCCGGATAGGCGATCGTATATGCAAGCGCCCACACGATGGTGGCGTAGAACGTCCACAGCCACCAGCGCGGCATCGGGTTGTTGAGTTCGCGGATGCCATCCCACTCATGTCCGGTGGTCTCGACGCCGGAAAGCTCGTCGATATGCTTTTCGCTCACAGATCAGTCCTCCTTGAGCGGGATTTGGGCTGCCCGGTCGGCCGCCTCGCGGCTGCCGGGGCGAAGCGCGAAGATGAACACGCCGGCCACGAAGATCGTCATAGCCAGCAAAGCCCAGCTGTCGGCGAAATGTCTGAGGGTGGTGTAGTCCACGACAAGCCTCCTAGCGGTAGTTGGCTTCGGCGTCGTAGGTCGAGAAGTCGACCAGCGTGCCGAGCATCTGCAGATAGGCGACGAGCGCGTCCATCTCCGTCAGCGTCGCCGGGTTGCCGTCGAAATCGCCGAGCTTGGCCTTCGGGTAGCGCGCCAAAACGCCACTCGTATCGGCATTCGGGTCGGCCTGCGCCCGAAGGTCGGCCTCGGCACTGGCGATCATCTCGTCGCTGTAGGGAACGCCGACGCGACGGTTGGCGATCAGGTCGTAGCTGATGGTCTTCACCGCCAGCGGCGTTTCCTTGAGGAAGGCGTAGCTGGGCATCACCGATTCCGGTACCACCGATCGCGGTTCGACGAGGTGCTGGACGTGCCACTCGTTGGAATAGCGGTCGCCGACGCGGGCGAGATCGGGGCCGGTGCGCTTCGATCCCCACTGGAAGGGGTGATCGTACATCGACTCCGCCGCCAGGCTGTAGTTGCCGTAGCGCTCCACCTCGTCGCGGAAAGGCCGGATCATCTGGCTGTGGCAGACGTAGCAGCCCTCGCGGATGTAGATGTTGCGGCCGGCGAGCTCCAGCGGCGAGTAGGGACGCATGCCCTCGACCTTCTCGATTGTGTTCTCGAGGTAGAAGAGGGGCGTGATCTGCACGATGCCGCCGATGCTGACGACGATCAGCGAGCCGATCAGCAGGAGCGTTGCGTTTCTCTCGATGGTCTGGTGTTTGTCGAGCAGTGCCATGTCTCAATCCTTACTGGGCAGGCTGGAGGGCTGGAGCGGCTCCGGGCAGCGGTTCTTCCTTCCGCTGGTATCCGCGGATCGTCATGTAGACGTTCCAGGCCATGACCAGACCGCCGGCGAGGTACATCAGGCCGCCGATGGTGCGGAGGATGTAGTAGGGATTCATGGCCGCGACGCTTTCGGCGAAGGAATAGACCAGGAAGCCCTGCTCGTCGTATTCGCGCCACATCAGGCCCTGCGTGATGCCTGCCACCCACATGACGGCGGCGTAGACGACGATGCCGAGCGTGGCGAGCCAGAAGTGCCAGGTGACCAGCCGCATCGAGTAGAGGCGCTCGCGACCCCACAGCCGCGGCACCAGGAAGTAGATGGCGCCGAAGGTGATCATGCCATTCCAGCCGAGCGCGCCGGAATGCACGTGGCCGATGGTCCACTCGGTGTAGTGGCTGAGCGAGTTCACCGCCTTGATCGACATCATCGGGCCTTCGAAGGTCGACATGCCGTAGAAGGCGATGGCAACGACCATCATGCGGATGATCGGGTCGGTGCGGATCTTGTCCCAGGCGCCGGAGAGCGTCATCAGGCCGTTGATCATACCGCCCCAGGAGGGCATCCACAGCATGATCGAGAACACCATGCCCAGCGTCTGCGCCCAGTCGGGCAGGGCGGTGTAGTGCAGGTGGTGCGGCCCTGCCCAGATGTACATGAAGATCAGCGACCAGAAGTGGATGATCGACAGCCGGTAGGAATAGACCGGGCGCTCGGCCTGCTTGGGCACGAAATAGTACATCATGCCGAGGAAGCCGGCGGTCAGGAAAAAGCCGACGGCGTTGTGGCCGTACCACCACTGCGTCAGCGCGTCCTGCACGCCGGCGAACAGCGAGTAGCTCTTCGAGCCGAGGAAGGATGCCGGCACCGCGAGGTTGTTGACGATGTGCAGCATCGCGATGGTGACGATGAAGGACAGGTAGAACCAGTTGGCGACGTAGATATGCGGTTCCTTGCGGGTCAGGATCGTGCCGAAGAAGACGATGAAATAGGCGACCCAGACGACCGTCAGGAACAGATCGACGTACCATTCCGGCTCGGCGTATTCGCGGCTCTGGGTGATGCCGAGCAGATAGCCGGTCGCCGCCATGACGATGAACAGCTGATAGCCCCAGAAGACATACCAGGCGAGGTTGCCGCCGAAGAGGCGCACCCGCGAGGTCCGCTGCACCACGTAGAAGGAGGTGGCGATCAGCGCGTTGCCGCCGAAGGCGAAGATCACGGCCGAGGTATGCAGCGGACGCAGGCGGCCGAAATTGAGCCAGGGCTCGATGTTGAGATCGGGGAAGGCGAGCTGGGCGGCGACGATGACGCCGACCAGGAATCCGGCGACGCCCCAGAACACCGTGGCAATGACGCCGTAGCGCACCGGACCGTCCATATAGGGCGACGGCGCTTCGGCGATATTGGCCGTGGCATAGCTGGTTGTGCGCATCAGCACGATGGCACCGGCGGTGAGCGCGAAGAACAGCACCCACATGTGGGCGGCGAACAGATTGTCCTGCGCGAAGGCCGCGCCCAGCAGGGCGGCGAATGCCGCCACCGCGAGCAGAATGATTTCGGTTGCGTATTTCATGAGAGATCCCCGACGAACTCAAGGCGACCGAAGATCCCTTTCGGCGCCAGACGCCACACATCCACGACAATTGCCTATGCTGCCTTGATCTGGATCAAGGTCAAGCCGGGCGCTCCGCCTCAGCCTTCAGGCAAAGGGGAACCTTGAGAAGACATGAGATCACGCCGGGAAACGAAGGTCGGGACGGAGCAGACGGCTCTCACAGACGCGATAGCTGCCGTGCGGCGTGCCCACGCTGCCAAGCTAATGCTCTGCGACCGGCTGGAAGCGATCGCGGATTCGTTGCCCGGCGGACTGGACAGACGCGAGTGCCTGTTGGCGGCACGCGCCCTCGGCCCGGAAATGGTCAAGGTCCATCGCTTCGAGGAGCTGCACGTCTACCCCCATTTCGCCGCCCGGCAGCTGCAGAGCGCCGAGGCGCGCAAAACCATTGCGCGGCTCAAGAACGAGCATTGCGAGGATGAGGGCTATGCCGCCGAGCTGCGCGACGCCTTGCGCGCCACTGCCCGGCGCGGCAGGGCTGAGAATCCCGAGACTCTGGGTTTCATGCTGCGCGGATTCTTCGGCGCGCTCAGGCGCCACATCGCCTTCGAGCGCGACCATGTCATCGCGCAGGTCGCGCCGGACTGCGAGACGCCGGGCTAGATGTTGGCGCGCCGCTCGAGTTTGGCGAGGTCGAAGACGGTGATGTGGCGGTTGTTCTCGACCGCGATCAGCCCGTCCTTGCGCAGCTTGGTCAGCTGACGGCTGACCGTCTCGATGGTGAGGCCGAGGAAGTCTGCTATGTCGGCACGCGTCAGCGGCAGGTCGAAGCTGATCTCGCCTTCGCTCTCCGCCTCGGGATCGCCGTGCCTGGCGATGAGCTGGAGGAAAGAGGCGACACGCTCGGACGCCGTCTTGCGGCCGAGCGTCAGCATCCAGTCGCGCGCGTCGTCGAGTTCGTTCAGGGCCTGCACGTGCAGACGGTGCCCGAGTTCCGGCGACTGTTCGATCATGCGGTCGAGCGTCTTCTTGGGGAAGGAACAAACCCGCACCGGCGTGGCGGCCTCGGCGCTGGTCGAGCTCTCGTGCTTGAACGGGCGGCCGAGGAAGTCGGGAGCGAACTGGAGGCCGACGATCTGCTGGCGACCGTCGGACAGGGTCTTGGTCAACTTGACCACCCCGGCGAGCACGTTGGCGTAGCTGTCGACGGTTTCCGAGTCCGAGACAAGCGTCGTGCCAGGCTCGACCTTGCGCTTGGTGGTGTGACGGCTGAGCTCGACCAGTTGCTCGGGCGTGAGCGCACCGCAAACGCCCTTGTGCCGCGCTTCGCATGAGCGGCACAGCACTGGTATCTCCGAATTGTGAATGTCCTGGCGAACCGCCATCACGTCGTCCGATGTCTGATTGCGGCCAATCTATGTTCCAGTTCCCGGAATTGGAACCGTGTCATTGTGTCCACGACCTCCCAGCCGTTGATCCATGTCAAGGCGCCCACGGAGGCCAAGGTCCAGGTTGCGGCCGCTCATGGAGAGGCTGATGGACCGGACCCTTGTCGAGAAATATGCCGCGCCGGTGCCGCGCTACACGAGCTATCCGACAGCGCCGCATTTCAAGGCCGACGTTTCGGCGGCAACCTATGCAGAGTGGCTGCGGGCCCTGCCGGAAGGAACCGCGACCTCGCTCTACGTGCACATTCCCTATTGCGACCGCCTGTGCTGGTTCTGTGCCTGCCATACCAAGCAGGTGCGTCGCTATGATCCCGTCGCCCGCTATCTCGAAGCCCTCGCGGCGGAAATCGAAACGATCTCCGACAAGGTTGAAAGCCGGCTAATAATAACTGGGCTTCACCTCGGCGGTGGATCGCCGACCTTGGTCGCGCCTGACGACATGATTGCATTGGGCAGGCTCCTGCGCAGCAGATTCGCCTTCGCGGAAGATGCCGAGATCAGTGTCGAAATGGACCCCAACGACATGGATGAGGCGCGCTTCGACGCGCTCGCCGCCATCGGCATGACCCGCGCCAGCCTTGGCGTCCAGGACTTCGATCCGAAGGTGCAGCACACCATCAATCGCGAGCAGACATTCGAACAGACCAAGGCCGTGGTCGATGCGGTTCGCGCACGCGGCGTGCGTTCGGTCAACCTCGACGTCCTCTACGGCCTGCCGCACCAGACGCTCAAAACCATCGTGGCAACGACCGAGCAGGTGCTGTCGCTGCGGCCCAATCGCATCGCCCTGTTCGGCTATGCCCATGTTCCGTGGATGAAGAAGCACCAGACGATGATCGACGAGGCGCTGCTGCCCGACGCCGGGGCGCGCCTGGCCCAGGCGGAAGCGGCGGCGCGGCTGATCCTGGCAGCAGGTTACCAGGCGGTCGGCATGGACCATTTCGCCCTGCCCGACGACAGCATGGCTGTCGCTACCCGCTCGGCGAAGCTGCGGCGCAATTTCCAGGGCTACACCACCGACCAGGCGGATGCGCTGATCGGCCTGGGGGCTTCGTCTATCGGGCTCCTGCCGCAGGGCTATGTCCAGAACATGCCGGCAACCGGCGAATACGAACGCCGTGTGCTGGCTGGCGGCCTGGCGACCGAGCGCGGCATCGCGCTTACCGAGGACGACCGCATGCGCTCCTGGGTGATCGAGCGCCTGATGTGCGATTTCTCATTCTCGCGCTGCGAACTTGTCGCCCGATTCGGAGAGCCGGCGCGGGAGGTCATCGCGGAGGCTGAGCTGCTTGTAGCCAACGGTGGCGACGGGATCTTTGCGCGGTCCGGCAACCGCTTCGTCGTCACCGAACAGGGCAAGCCCTTCGTCCGTTCGGTCGCGGCACGGTTCGACGCGTATCTCGGCAAGGGAACGGCGCGTCACTCCGTCGCCGTTTGAGCCAGTACGGCTGCACCTCGGATCGAAGTGCGTCTTGGCCCTTTCCATTTCCGGAACGATTTGCTCTTATGGATGGCAGACGAAAAGGCTGCCTAAATAATGAGCATAACGATCCGACACGCTTTGGCGGGCGACCTCGACCGCATCACCGAAATCTATGCCGACGCGGTGCTGAACGGCACGGCAAGCTATGAGCTGGAGCCGCCGACACGGGCGGAGATGGGGGTGCGGTTCGAGACCCTGAGCGCCGGCAACTATCCCTATCTCGTCGCCGAACGGCAGGGCCGAATCGTCGGCTATGCCTATGCCGGACCGTTCCGGGCCCGGCCGGCCTACCGGTTCATTGTCGAGGATTCGATCTACATCGCGCCCGACGCCAAGGGTGCCGGCATCGGCAAGGCGCTGATGGAGGTACTGATCGAGGAAGCAACAAAGCTCGGCTTCCGCCAGATCGTCGCCGTGATCGGCGATGGTCACGCCGACAGCGCGTCCGTGCGCCTGCATGAGAGGCTCGGGTTCCAGCACTCGGGCCGGCTGGACGGTTCCGGCTACAAGCACGGCCGCTGGCTCGACACCGTCTTCATGCAGCTTCCGCTGAATGGCGGCACCAGCCTGCCGCCGGATCCCGGCTCGATGCCCGAGCGCATGTTCCGGGCGAAGGGCGGCACGAGCTGAATTCAGCCGCCGCCGATCAGCGGGACGAAGCGAACCGCGGCGAGCGCCTTCTCCACATAGTCGTCGTCCTTCAGGCGGGTGACCTTGACCAAGATCTGGTCGCCCAGGGGCCCCAGCGGCATCACCAGCCTGCCGCCGATGGCGAGCTGGCTTTTCCAGGCCGGCGGAATCCTGCGCGAACCGGCAGCGGACAGGATGGCGTCGAAGGGAGCCTCGGCCTCGTAGCCGGCAACGCCGTCGCCGGTCACCACCTCGACGTTGCCATAGCCCAGCCGGGCCAGGCGTGCGCGCGCCTGGTCGGCGAGCGACGTCAGACGCTCGATGGTGACGACGCGGGACACGATCCGCGCCATGACGGCGGCCGCGTAACCGGAGCCGGTGCCGATCTCGAGAATCGTCTGCCCTGGCGACAATTCGCCGGCCGAAGCCATGAGCGCCACGATGTAGGGCTGGGAAATCGTCTGGTACTCGTCGATCGGCAAGGCGGTGTCTTCATAGGCATAGTCACGCAGGTTCTCGGGGACGAATTCCTCGCGCGGCACCTCGGACATGGCTTCGAGCACGGCGAGGTCGTTGATGCCGCGCCTTGCGATCTGGCGCTCCACCATGTTGAGGCGCGCCGGCCGATAGTCGATCATCGCATGCCCCTGACGATGCCAGTTAACCGACAGGCCGGCCGGAAGTTCCCTCGGCAAGCCCGCCGCGGCTTCCGCAGCGTCCCCTTGATGTTGCAGCGCGTCAATTCTGCTGCATTGCACAAGATGCAATGCTCCTATGCAATATCAACACTTTAAATCCAGACCCTGCGGGGCTAGATATCATTCATCGAATTTGTCGGGGCCTACCTCCTCCCAGACCTCGACGAATAGGTCAGCGCCTACCTCCTCCCAGACGCTGGCCACCAATACGACACCCGCCGGACCTCCTCCCCCGGCGGGTGTTGTTTTTTCTGCCCCTCCCAAATCCTGCAAGGACCGAGCTGGCCTCCTGCCACTGGGCCACAGCCATGCAATGCGCCGGACAGACCGCGCGGAGCGATCACCGGTGTGGCGTTCGGGTGGTCAGACAGGCTATAGGCAGTGCCAAGCGTCTCCCGGCCTTTACCGCGGAGAAACGAAACTATGGCCGCCGCGGCCCAGGACAGACGAAAAGCGAGCTGTGCGCCGGCGGCGGGTGAGGAACGAGGAAAGGTATTCAGCATGAACGTGACCAGCGAAACCGCGGCACTTCTCGAACGGCTCGGCGTCGCCAAGTCCGATTTCACCGGCGGCGACCTGATCGTGCGCAGCCCGGTGACTGGCGAGCAGATCGGCGCGTTGACGTCGATTTCGCCTGCCGAAGCCGGCAAGGCCATCGAGCGTGCCGACAAGGCCTTCAGGGCCTGGCGCAACGTGCCGGCGCCGAAGCGCGGCGAACTCGTTCGCCTGCTCGGCGAGGAGCTGCGCGCCGCGAAAGTCGATCTCGGCCGCCTGGTGTCGATCGAAGTCGGCAAGATCCCGTCGGAAGGCCTGGGCGAAGTCCAGGAAATGATCGACATCTGCGACTTCGCCGTCGGCCTGTCGCGCCAGCTCTACGGCCTGACGATCGCCACCGAACGCGCCGGCCATCGCATGATGGAAACCTGGCACCCGCTCGGTGTCGTCGGCGTCATCTCGGCCTTCAACTTCCCCGTCGCCGTGTGGTCGTGGAATGCGGCCCTTGCCTTCGTCTGCGGCAACTCGGTGGTGTGGAAGCCGTCGGAGAAGACGCCGCTGACCGCGCTCGCCTGCGAGGCGATCTTCAAGCGCGCCGCAGCCCGCTTCGGCGCTGACGCGCCGGAAGGCCTGTCGCAGGTGCTGATCGGCGACCGCGCCGTCGGCGAGGTGCTGGTCGACAATCCGAAGGTGCCGCTGGTGTCGGCCACCGGCTCGACCCGCATGGGCCGCGACGTCGGCCCGCGTCTCGCCAAGCGCTTCGCCCGCGCCATCCTCGAGCTCGGCGGCAACAATGCCGGCATCGTCTGCCCCTCGGCCAATCTCGACATGGCGCTGCGCGCCATCGCCTTCGGCGCCATGGGCACCGCCGGCCAGCGCTGCACCACCATGCGCCGCCTGTTCGTGCACGACAGCGTCTACGACACGCTCGTCCCGCGCCTGAAGAAGGCCTATGAGAGCGTCTCGGTCGGCAGCCCGCTGGAAAGCTCGGCCCTCGTCGGTCCGCTGATCGACAAGGGCGCCTTCGACGGCATGCAGAAGGCGCTGAAGGAAGCCGGTGAGCACGGCGGCAAGATCACCGGCGGCGCCCGCGTCGACCAGGGCCATGACGGCGCCTACTACGTCAAGCCGGCGCTAGTGGAGATGCCGGGCCAGGTCGGTCCGGTGCTCGAAGAGACTTTCGCGCCGATCCTCTACGTCATGAAATATTCCGACTTCGACCAGGTGCTCGAGCTGCACAATGAGGTCGGCGCCGGCCTGTCGTCGTCGATCTTCACGCTCGACCTGCAGGAGGCCGAGCGCTTCCTGTCGGTCGAGGGCTCGGACTGCGGCATCGCCAACGTCAATATCGGCACCTCGGGCGCCGAGATCGGCGGCGCGTTCGGCGGCGAGAAGGAGACCGGCGGCGGCCGCGAGAGCGGCTCGGATGCGTGGAAGGCCTACATGCGCCGCGCCACCAACACGGTGAACTACTCCAAGGCGCTGCCGCTGGCACAAGGCGTGTCGTTCGACATCGACTGAGCCGCAGCCAAGCCTGCCTGACCTCAAGCGCCGTCCGCTAACCCGGGCGGCGTTTTCGTTTGGGGATCAGAGCGAAAGACCCGGAACCGTCCAGCCCGCCAGCTCGGCCTGGGCCGACGATGCGATGGGCAGCAGCCGGCGCGTCTCCAAATCGAAGCAGATGGCCACCACTTCCATCGTGCCGAAAGCACGGCCCGAGAAGGGATCGAGCATCCAGTTGACGATTCCCATGGTGCGGCCGTCGGCGCGGGCGAGGCCGGAGCGCACCTCCCAGCAGTCGCCGTTTTCAGGCAGATCATCGAGCAGGATCAGGAATTCGAGCGCGGCCGCACCGAAATGGGGGCCGTTGCGGTCGCTGTGGCGGGCGCAAAGCTCGCGCAGCGGGGTGATGATGTTTCGGATGCTGTCGGCAATCGCCGCGACGAAGCCCTGCGGCAACATTTTTCCGAAGGGATCGCAGGCCTGCTGCAGCACCGCGCCCTGGCCGAGTTGGCGCAGGCCGAGTTCCTTTGCCCGCGCGCCCGACGCGGACATGGTTGCCGGCGGCTCACCTGTGCTGCGCGGCAATGCCAGCTCCGGCGTGTCGACGAGACCCGCCGCGACGCGCGCGGCAAACGCTTCCGGCCAGGCCCGCGCAGCACCGTTCGCGACCTCGATATGGCTCACACCGATACGGAAGGTCGCGGCGCATTCGCCCGAGGCACTATCGAACATCATGATGACGATGTCGGCTCTGGTGTCCCCGATGGACGTGAAGCCGGCGGTCATGTGCATCGAGGTTCCCGCACGCGCTTCGCGCAGGAAGCGGATATGCATGCTTCCGACGGCCAGCGTCGTCGTCGAGGCGGGCGCGAACAGCCGCGGCAGGCCGGCGAGGCCGAACGTCGTGGCGATGGCTTCCATGCAGCGCGCCACATAGAAGCGCGTGTTCATGTGGCCCATCTCGTCGCATTCCCAGGTGGCGACGCCGCCGCGCCAGACATCGCGCAGCCCGGATGTGTCTGCCGTCATATCGTTCCTTTCCGTGCCGGCCCAGCACGAATGTAGGCGCTGGAAACGCCTCTTTCATCGTCGTATCGGACGATCCGTAGCGGGAACCGCGCGCCGGCAGCGGGTGGTGCCGGCCCAGCATCGGAAGTCGGCCAACGACGCCGTTCAAACGTTGCGCTGGCCGATTGCCCTGCCGCTACGACGACGAGCCGGCATCGATGTCTTCCCAATAGTCCATCGTCGCTGCCTTCCGATAGCCCTCGCCGGTCAGGCGGACGCTGACGCGGCCCGACTCCGGGTAGACGATCACGTCGTTGGGATTGCGTTCGCCAATGATGAGGTACCGGCACGTCGCATCGGTATGATTGTAAAGCGAATGCCCGACCTTCTGGCCAGCCGGGAAACAGACATAGTCGCCCGCCGTCATCACGTAGCGCCGCTGGCCGAGCTTCAGCGTCAAGGAGCCCTCGAGGATGTAGGCATGCTCTTCTTCGAGCATGTGGTAGTGTGACGGGTTGGTTTCCTTGCCTGGCGCCAATTCCTCGAGCGCCACCCCGACATGAGTACCGCCGGCGAAGCTGGACAGGTGCCGAAAGCGAGAACCGAAGCGCTCGCCATGGAAGAACACCTCGAGCGGCGCTTCGGTCGCCGCGAAGGGCTCCGAAATTCCTTCATCGTTGATGGCGGACTTGTTCACTGACATGTGGATACCTCCTCTGCCTGTCGAGAAGAGGTGACCTTGGCGGTTTGCCGGGTCAAGTCCGGAAACGGCTACCGAGACTTTATCGGCCCCCAAAAGCAAAACGGCGGACCTATCGGCCCGCCGTTCGCGAAATGCCTTTTGGAGGCAGATTACTCGGCCGAAGCTTCAGCCGGAGCAGCAGCGGCCGCAGCGATGGCCGCGGCGGCGTCGTCCTGGGCCTTCTTCAGGGCAGCCAGGCGCTCCTGGGCCTTCTTGCCCGGCTCACCCTTGGTCGGGTTCGAGCGGGCTTCGCGCTTCACGACGCCGGCCTCGTCGAGGAAGCGGGCAACGCGGTCGGTCGGCAGGGCGCCGTTCGACAGCCAGTGCTTGGCGCGGTCCGCGTCGAGCTTCACGCGGTCGCCGTCCTTGGGCAGCAGCGGATTCCAAGCGCCGATTGACTCGATGAAGCGGCCGTCACGCGGGCTGCGGGCGTCGGCAACGACGATGTGGTAGTAGGGGCGCTTCTTCGAGCCGGCACGGGCCAGACGGATTTTGAGGGACATTTTCTTACTCCTGAAAAGTGGTGTCTTGGGTTGGTCTTGGTCTGCTTGTTCCGCCGTCAGGCGGAGGTAGTCTTGTCCGACGCGCCGTTGTGTTCGGCGGCCAGCATTTCGTGATGACGGATCACCTCGCGGATGATGAAGTTGAGGAACTTCTCCGCGAAATCGGGATCGAGATGGGCGTCGTCGGCAAGCCGGCGCAGCCGCGCGATCTGGGTCTGCTCGCGGGCCGGATCGGCCGGCGGCAGGCCGTGGGTCGCCTTGAGCATGCCCACCGCCTGGGTGCAGCGGAAGCGCTCGGCGAGCATGTGGATCAGCGCCGCGTCGATGTTGTCGATCGAAGCGCGCAGTTCCTGAAGCCGTGCCTTGGGGTCGATGTCGGTCATGGCGCCCTCCTCACTTCTTCTTGCCGAGACCCGGCAGGCTGCCGCCCAGGCCCGGAAGCTTCATGCCGCCCGGCAGGCCGGGAAGACCGCCACCGCCGAGACCGGGCAGGCCGCCGCCGGGAAGTCCCTTGAGGCCCTGGCCGAGACCGGCAGCTTCGGCCTGCTTCTTCAGCGCCTCGAGCTGCTTGGGGTCCATCTTCGACAGGTCCGGCATGCCGCCGCCTGGCATCATGCCGCCGAGCCCCATCTTCTGGGCAAGGCCGCCCATCATGCCGCGCATGAGGCCGCCGCCCTTGCCCTTGCCGCCCATGGCCTTCATCATGTCGGCCATCTGGCGGTGCATCTTGAGCAGTTTGTTGATCTCGGCCGCGTCGGTGCCGGAGCCGGCGGCGATGCGCTTCTTGCGCGAGTGCTTGAGGATGTCGGGGTTGGCGCGCTCGGCCTTGGTCATCGACGAGATGATGGCAAGCTGGCGGCCGAACATCTTGTCGTCCAGGCCGGCAGCGGCCATCTGGTCCTTCATCTTGCCCATGCCCGGCATCATGCCCATGATGCCGCCCATGCCGCCCATCTTCTGCATCTGGCCAAGCTGGTCGGCAAGGTCGTTCAGGTCGAACTTGCCCGACTGCATCTTCTTGGCCATCGCCGCGGCCTTTTCCGCGTCGATGGTCTCGGCTGCCTTCTCGACGAGGCTGACGATGTCGCCCATGCCGAGAATGCGGTCGGCGATGCGCTTGGGATAGAATTCCTCCAGCGCATCCATCTTTTCGCCGACGCCGATGAGCTTGATCGGCTTGCCGGTGACGGCGCGCATCGACAGGGCCGCGCCGCCGCGGCCGTCGCCGTCCATGCGGGTGAGCACCAGGCCGGTGATGCCGACGCGATCGTCGAAATTCTTGGCGAGGTTGACGGCGTCCTGGCCGGTCAGCGAGTCGGCGACAAGCAGGATTTCGTGCGGGTCCGACACCTTGCGGATGTCGGCCATCTCGACCATCAGCGGCTCGTCGATATGGGTGCGGCCGGCGGTGTCGAGGATGACGACGTCATGGCCGCCGAGCTTGGCCGCCTGGACGGAGCGCTTGGCGATGTCCACCGGCGACTGGCCGGCGATGATCGGCAGGGTCGCGACCTTGGTCTGCTCGCCGAGCTGGCGCAGCTGCTCCTGCGCGGCCGGGCGGCGCGTGTCGAGCGACGCCATCAGCACCTTCTTGCCCTGGCGCTCGGTCAGCCGCTTGGCGATCTTGGCGGTGGTCGTCGTCTTGCCCGAGCCCTGCAGGCCGACCATCATGATGACGACGGGCGCAGGCGCATTGAGGTCGACGGCGACGCCTTCGGCGCCGAGCATCTCGACCAGCTCGTCATGGACGATCTTGACGACCATCTGGCCGGGCTTGATCGATTTCAGAACCGCAGCACCCACGGCCTTCTCGCGCACCCGGTCGGTGAACGAACGGACGACCTCGAGCGCGACGTCGGCTTCGAGCAGGGCACGGCGGACCTCGCGCAGGGCAGCCGAAACATCGGCCTCCGACAGCGCGCCACGGCCGGTGAGGCCGTTCAGGATCGATCCAAGCCGCTCTTGCAGCGATTCAAACATTCGACTTTCCCTTTCCCGGACAAACCAGCGTTGGCCGAGAAGTAATGCTTCCGCGCCCGAGCGCCAAACCATTCATGCGGCCAAAACCAAAAAGCACCCGGGGGCGCATCGCGCTGCCGGGTGTTGGCCTCCGGGATCGTTTGACAACCTCTGGGGTGTCCCGGTCGGCCGCTCGGAGTGGAACTCTTCGCGGAATTTCGAGGGCTGTAGACAGGAAAAAGGCCTACGAGTCAAGCTTTGCCGGCATTCATGAGCCGATAGGTCCGAGATGCGACGTCCATCAAGGCGAACAGCACCTGCGGTGTCGGTTTCGCGGGCTCTCCCGCGGGCGGGAGTATAGACTAAACGCCTTGGCGGGACTGGGATGCCGCCTTCGCTATGCTTCACGACAGAGATCGCAGGGCATAGCAGCCGAAACGATTCCAGGGAGGTTGTCATGCAGGAAGCAGCAAAGCCCGATGTCCTCCAGCAGAGCGCACTGCTGCCGCTGACCTCGACCGAGATCGTCAACACCATGGCGCACTACCACCGCGCCGAGATGGCCCGGATGGCCGGCTGGCGCGATCGCATCGACCGCACCAGCAACTGGGCGATCACGGTCGTGGCGGCGATGCTGTCGGTGTCGTTATCGACCCCCAACGCGCATCACGGCGTGCTCTTGTTCGCCATGCTTCTGGTCTTCCTGCTTTTGTGGATCGAGGCACGCCGGTACCGCTTCTTCGACGTCTACCGCTCCCGGGTCCGCACCTTCGAGCGCTATTACTTCGCGCCGATCTTCGCGCCTGCTCCCAGCGAGGCCGTGAACTGGCGGCAGATGCTCGGGGAAAGCCTGCGCGAGCCGCAGTTCCGCATATCCTATGCGGACGCGTTTTCGCGGCGGTTGAGGCGCAACTACATCTGGATGTTCCTGATCCTGCTGCTGGCCTGGGTGCTGAAGATCTCTACCCCGCAACTGCAGGCCGAGGGTGCAACCGGGGGGCTGGTAGCGTCGCTGCGCGAAGTCCTGCGAAATGCGGCCCTTGGGCCCCTGCCGGGCTGGCTCATCATGCTTGGCGTGGCGGGATTCTACGCTTGGCTGCTCTACGCCTCGCTGCGCCCCTATGACGACGCGGCCGAGGGCAGCCTAGGACAGGTGCATGTGTGAAATGCGGCTGCCGGACATCCGCCCGGCAACCTGATCGCATTACCTTGGCCATCCTAGCGCATCACATAGACGATGCGGCGCGTGGAGGGATCCACCGGGACGGGCTGGTTGTTCACATAGACGTAGCGGTACTGGTAGTCGGGGATTGCTGCCAGCTGGACCGTCTCGGGCAGACTCGCGCCCACCACGACCTCACCGTCCAGATAGACCGGTTCCAGCGGCCGGCCGGCCACATACGTGCGGACCTCGCCTGGCGGATCGATCGCGGTGCCGGTCGCACCGCCCGCGATCACGCCGGCGCCGCCGCCAACGGCCGCACCGACCGGTCCGCCGATCACGGCGCCCGCGATGGCACCGGTGACGCCGCCGACAATGGCGCCCGTGTCACCGCCGCCCTTCGGGCGTTCGACCATGACGACGCCGGAATCCGCTGGCCGCTGCGAAAGCACCACCTGCTCGCCCGACAGGCGGGCGCCGCCGATGCGGTCCATGGCTTCCAACAGCCGGAAGTTGAGGCCGGCGTTGCGCAGGACTTTTGCCGCCGAAAGACCGGCGGAACCCGCCCCGATGATCACGACATCGACATCTCCCATCGATTTTCCCCCTCTCGCCACATTCACAGCTTGATCGTATGCGAGTTTTTTGCCACCAGCCATTGCATGCTGGCGGGGACATGAACGCCTTCTTAACGATGACAAGAGAGCGTTTGGCTGGCAACATCCCTCCCAAGGGTTCACGATTCAGGCATCAGGAGAACGGCATGGCAGTATTTGCCAGAGTGAAGACTTTTGCTGCGGCTTCCGCCATGCTGGCGGGTACCGCGAGCGTCGCGCTTGCAGCCCCTTGCGGCAACGACAAGGGCGGTTTCGACGCGTGGAAGGCGCAATTCGCGCAGGAGGCGGCGGCCAATGGCATCCAGGGCAAGGCGCTCGACGCCCTGTCCCAGACGACCTATGCAACCAAGACGATCTTTGCCGACCGCAACCAGAAGAGCTTCAAGCTCTCGCTCGACCAATTCATGGTCAAGCGCGGCGGCAAAGCGATCGCTTCCAAGGGCAAGACCATCAAGAAGCAGAACGCGGCCCTGTTCGAGAGCATCGAGGCCAGCTACGGCGTGCCGGCCGGTCCGCTGATCGCCATCTGGGGCATGGAGACCGGCTTCGGCGGTTTCATGGGCAACCAGCACACGCTGTCGGCCGTCGCCACGCTGGCTTATGACTGCCGCCGCTCGGAGTATTTCACCGACCAGCTCTATGCGGCGCTGAAGCTAATCCAGAACGGCAATCTTTCCCCCAGCGCCATTGGCGCTGCGCACGGCGAGATCGGCCAGACCCAGTTCCTGCCGGTCAACGTGCTCAAGTTCGGCGTCGACGGCGACGGCAACGGCCGCATCGACATGATCCGCTCCAAGGCCGACGCGCTCGCCTCGACCGCCAACTTCCTGCGCGGCCACGGCTGGAGCGCCGGCGGCGGCTATCAGCCGGGCCAGGCCAATTTCGGGGCGTTGCAGGGCTGGAACGCGGCCAGCGTCTACCAGCAGGCCATCGCCATCATCGGCGCCGAGATCGACGGAAACTGACCTTTCGCGATGTCAGGATGATGTCCTGACGCGCTGGCAAAAACGGCAGCCGCGACGCAAGTTTGAAAGCCCGGTGGTGACACCGGGCTTTTTTCATGCGGCCAATGCGGCCAACGCGCCACCAATCGGGTGATGCGCGCGAGAGGAATGTCAGATGAATTCAGCCAGCGGACTGCCTGCCGATATCTCGGCGTTCGGCAACATCGAGGGCTATTCCCACCACCCCAAGACCGTTGCGCCGCGGCTTCCCGTCACCGCCGGCGGCGGCCTGCTCAAATGGTACGACATCGCCCACCAGGAAAGCCCGGTGACGCACGACACCCGCGCCCTTTCACAGCGTTTCCTCGCGGCCGAGACGGCGACCGGGCGCCTCGACCTCAGGGGCGGAGCATAGGTCGCCTGACCGGGGAACCCGGACTCTGCCCAACGTGCGCACATGCGGTACCTGCCGCATGCTGAACCGGCCAGCGATGTCAGGCCCGGCTAATCGCCGGACTGGCCGTTGGGCCGATCAGCCGCGTTCGAATTTCAGGCGACGGCAGAGATCGTCGAGCTGCTCGAGCGAGCGATAGGCCACGCGCAGCTCTCCGCCGCCCTTGTCCTTGTGCGCAATCGAAATCTTCATGCCGACCACGTCGGTCAGGAGCTTCTCCAGAGCGACCGTATCCGGGTCCTTCTCGAGCGGATTTCGTTGCTTTTGCTCGGCGGTCGCCGCCGGCATCTGCGCCAACGCCTCGGCCTGGCGCACCGACAACCCATCCTCCACGATGCGCTTGGCGAGCCCCACCGGATCCTCCGCCGTGATCAGCGCGCGTGCATGGCCGGCCGACAACTCGCCATTGACCAGCATGTCGCGCACCACGTCCGGCAGCTTCAGCAAGCGCAGCGTATTGGCGACATGGCTCCGGCTCTTGCCGATGACCTGCCCGAGGTCCGCCTGGGTGTAGTTGTGGTCGTCGATGAGCTGCTGGTAGCCGAGCGCCTCTTCGATGGCGTTGAGATCGGTGCGCTGGACGTTCTCGATGATGGCAAGCTCGAGCGCGGTGCGATCGTTGACCTCGCGGACGATGACCGGGATCTCGTTGATGCCGGCACGCTGCGCGGCACGCCAGCGGCGCTCGCCGGCGATGATTTCATAGCGTCCGGCCTGCGCCGCCGGCCGCACCACTACCGGCTGGACGAGTCCATGTTCCCGGATGGACTGGGCGAGGTCGGCGAGATCCGCCTCGGCGAAGTGACGGCGCGGATTGCGCGGGTTGGGACTGACGAACTCGATCGGCACGCGTCCGTCGGCCAAAGCTGCCGGCTTTTCCGGCGCGACCGGCTTGTCCATCTCGCCGATCAGGGCTGCGAGGCCTCGTCCGAGCCGCTTTCTGGAAAGGTCTTCGCTCATTTTCTTTTTCTTTTCCGGATTGTTTCGTTGCCGAATCGGTCTACGCCGCCCGCAGTTTACGTTCGCGCCTGATCACCTCCGACGCCAGCTGAAGGTAGGCCTGGCTGCCGGAACATTTGAGATCGTAGAGGATCGCCGGCTTTCCATATGAGGGTGCCTCCGAGATGCGCACATTGCGCGGGATCACCGTCTCGTAGACCTTTTCGCCCATATGGGCGCGCACATCCTCGACCACCTGGTTGGCCAGATTGTTGCGACCGTCGAACATGGTCAGCACGATGCCCTGGATCGACAGGTCAGGGTTGATGGTCTGCCGGACCTGATCCACCGTCTCAAGCAACTGACTCAAACCCTCGAGAGCAAAGAACTCGCACTGCAGCGGAACCAGCACCGAGTCGGCTGCGGCCATCGAGTTGAGCGTCAGCAGATTGAGCGATGGCGGGCAATCGATCAGCACGTAGCTGTAATTCGCCGAACGCGCGGCGGCAGCGCGCAGAGCGTTGCGCAGCTTCAGCACGCGATCCGGCTGGGCGGCGATTTCCATCTCGATTCCGAGGAGATCGAGCGTCGAGGGCACCAGCGAGAGGCCCGGCACCGCCGTTTCCATGGCAGCCTGCTCGATCTCCAGCTCTCCCGTCAGCACGTCGTAGGACGACACGCTGCGATCGCGGCGGTCGATACCGAGGCCGGTGCTTGCATTGCCCTGCGGGTCGAGATCGATGATGAGAACGCGCTCGCCGATTGCAGCCAGCGCAGTCGCCAAGTTGATCGCGGTGGTCGTCTTGCCGACCCCGCCTTTCTGATTGGCGACGGTGATGATTCTTGGTCCGGTCTTCATGGCTCGACTGCTATTTTCCGTCTCGGCGTCGCAATTCAGGCGCGACGCAGGTTCCGAATCTCGAGAATTACTCCCTGCGCGTCGGTCAGGCTGGGATGTTCTACCAGATCGAATCTCCAGCTGGGAGCGCTATCCTGGATTTCCTGCCGATAATCCCGGCCTTTATGAAACAGGGCCGTCGTGCCGGTCTCCAGCCAGGGTGAAGAAAGCTCCAGCAGCAGCGGCAGCGGCGCCAGGGCGCGTGCACTTAGAACTTCGGGCGCGCGAATCACTGCGTGAACATCTTCGATTCGCTTCGCATGCACCCGGGCGGGCAGCGCCAACTCGCCCACGACCGCCTGGAGAAAGCCGGCCTTCTTGCGATTGCTTTCCACCAGATCGATCGAGGCGCAAGAGCGTGCGGCGATCATCGTGCCTATGATCAGTCCGGGAAAACCGCCACCCGTGCCTATGTCCAGCCACCTCGTAGCGGCACCGCCGAGCCGAACGACTTGCACGCTGTCGAGAATATGCCGCTCCCAGACATCGTCGAGCGTCGACGGCGCGACGAGGTTTATCCGCTGCGCCCATTTGTGGAATACACGTTCGAAGGCCACAAGCCGATCGAATGTTTCACGTGAAACTGGCCCGGCGACATCCTGCAATCGGGCGTAGGCACTGTCTTTCACGCGGCACCCCTGTTTTGCGCTTCGGCATTGCGGACATGCGTCAGGATGATTGCGAGTGCTGCAGGAGTCATTCCGTCTATACGCTGCGCCTCGGCCAGCGACCGGGGCCGGCGCAGGCGCATCTTGTGCCTCAATTCGTTGGAGAGCCCGGGAACCGACTCGAAATCAAGTGCTTCGGGAATGATTCTCTCTTCTTCCTTGAGGATCAACGCTGCGTCGGCCTTCTGGCGGTCGAGATAGACCGAATATTTCGCCTCCGTTTCAAGCGCTTCGGCCGTCTTGGTGTCGAGCGACTTCAATTCAGGCTCGATCGATGCCAGATTGGCAATATCGATATTGGGGTAGGCGAGAAGTTCATACAGCGAACGCTTGATACCATCGAGATTGACTTCGATGCCGTGCCGCCGCGCTTCGTTTGGAGAGAGCGTGCGCGATTTGGCCAGGGCTCGCGCCCGCTCGATCCGCGCGACCATCTCGCCATAGCGCGCGCTACGTTCGCCGGAAGCGATCCCGAGTTCAATGGCCAGGGGCGTCAGTCGCTCATCTGCGTTGTCCGCCCGCAGCGACAGGCGGAATTCGGCGCGCGAGGTGAACATCCGATATGGCTCGCTGATGCCGCGGCTGGTCAGATCGTCGATCATCACCCCGATATAGGCCTGGGTGCGGCTGAAGATGAGCTGCTCGGCGCCTCCGGCCCTGCGCGCGGCGTTGAGGCCGGCGACCAATCCCTGCGCGCCCGCCTCTTCATATCCCGTCGTGCCGTTGATCTGGCCGGCCAGGTAGAGCCCTGCGACACGCTTGGTCTCGAGCGTCGGTTCCAATTCGCGCGGATCTACATGGTCGTATTCGATCGCATAGCCCGGCTGCAGCATCACGGCCGTTTCCAGCCCGGGGATCGACTTGAGGATGTCGAGCTGAACGTCTTCCGGGAGCGAGGTCGAGATGCCGTTCGGGTAGATCGTATCGTCGTCGAGCCCTTCTGGTTCCAGGAAGATCTGGTGCCCTTCCCTGTCACCGAACTTGACGATCTTGTCCTCGATCGACGGGCAGTAGCGTGGCCCCACGCCTTCGATCGACCCGGAATACATGGCCGAACGGCCGAGATTCTCGCGGACAATGCTATGTGTGCGGTCGGTCGTGCGGGTGATGCCGCATTCGATCTGCGGATTTGCGATCCTGTCGGTCAGCAGCGAAAAGGGCACCGGCTCGTCGTCCGCCGCCTGCTTTTCGAGCGAAGCCCAATCGATCGTCTTGCCATCGAGGCGCGGCGGCGTACCCGTCTTCAGCCTTCCAAGGGCGAAACCGGCACGCTTCAGTGTTTCCGACAGGCCGACCGAAGCCTGTTCGTTCATCCGGCCGGCAGCGAATTTACGTTCGCCGATATGGATGAGGCCACGCAGGAATGTGCCGGTGGTCAGCACGATCGCCGCGCAGTCGAGGCGACGACCGTCGGCGAGAATCACCGCCTGGACACGCGACTTTTCGATCGCGAAGTCGAAAACCTCGCCCTCGACGACGTCGAGGTTCGGCTGCGCGGCAATGGCAGCCTGCATGGCCAAGCGATAGAGCTTCCGATCGGCCTGCGTGCGCGGACCGCGGACCGCTGGACCCTTGCGCCGGTTGAGCAGCCGAAACTGGATGCCTGCTGCATCGGCCACCCGGCCCATGAGGCCGTCCATCGCGTCGATCTCGCGGACGAGATGCCCCTTTCCCAGGCCGCCGATGGCCGGATTGCAGGACATTGTGCCGATCGTGTCGCGCCGCAGGGTCACAAGCGCGGTCCTGGCGCCGGCGCGCGCCGATGCGGAAGCGGCCTCGCAGCCGGCATGCCCGCCACCGACCACGACGACGTCGTAGCTTTCGCTCATGACTCTCTCCTGAAAAGCATGGCAGGACAGATGTCCCTTACGACACTGCCTGTCAAGGGAATCGCACAGGTGGTGGTTTCACGTGAAACAACCCAGCGGCGTGGCCGTCGGGCATTTCTTCGGTGTTTCACGTGAATCACGCCGTGTCTGGCCGTTGTTTCACGTGAATCACTTGCCGATGCAAAACTGTGAAAAGATCACGTCGAGCAGGTCTTCCACATCCACCGCGCCCGAGATTTTACCTATCCGATCGCTGGCGAGCCGCAGATTTTCGGCCTTGATCTCCAGGAACCGCGAATCTGCCACCAGGGCTCCACGCAGATGGCCGGTCGCTTCCTTGAGCAGTTCTACGTGCCGCAAGCGCGACGGCAGGACTTCGCCCCGCTTGCCCACGGCCTGCCGCGCGCGCTCGCCCACCAAGTCCAGCAAGGCGTCCAGGCCCTCGCCGGTGCGCGTCGATATGACAACGTCGTAGGAGGCGAGGTTGGCCGGGCTTCCTTCGAGCTGGTCGAGTTTGGTGCCGACCGCCACGACGGGAGCTTGTCCGTGCGCCTCTGCGTTGCCGCGGGATCCCGTAAGGTCCTCGAGATAGAGAATGAGATCCGCGGACAGGGCCTTTTCCCGTGCCCTGGCAATGCCGATCGCCTCGACCTTACCTGCCGGCTCCCGCAGTCCGGCCGTGTCCGTCACGCGGATCTTCACTCCATCCAGGTCGAGCGCCGCTTCGACGAGGTCGCGCGTCGTGCCCGGCTCATCGGTGACGATCGCCGCCTCGCGCCGCAACAAGGCGTTCAGCAGGCTGGATTTGCCAGCGTTGGGAGCCCCGAGAATGACCACGTCGAAACCGTCCCTGATCATCTCCGCCCTGCCGTAACCGGCGATGTGCCGCTCGATCTCGGCGACGAGCATTTCTACGTCGTGCCATACCTCGTCGGAGACCGATCCAGGCACGTCGGCCTCGTCGGCAAAATCCATCTCGGCTTCTATCATGGCGCGCGCGTGGATCAGACGCTGCCGCCAAGATCGGTAGAGCTCGCTCTGGGCGCCGCCGGCGTTGAGAACAGCAAACTGCCGCTGCGCTTCCGTTTCCGAGTTGATCAGGTCCGCGAGCGCCTCTGCCGCGAGCAGGTCCATCCTGCCGTTGAGAAATGCCCGCCTGGTGAACTCGCCTGCCTCCGCATGCCTGAATCCGGCAAGGCTGCCGATCGCGGCCAGCAGCGCCGAAACCACCGCCTTCCCGCCATGAACATGGAATTCGCCGCAGTCCTCGCCGGTGAAACTGTTGGGGCCTGGAAAGAAAAGCGTGAGCCCGTGGTCGATCGGCTCGCCGCCGCCACCGCGCAAGGGACCATAGTGCGCTCGCCTTGGATTCGGGACTTTCCCGGCAATCGTTTCGAGGGCGAATCGAACATGCGGCCCGGAGATGCGCACGATCGCCACTCCGGACGGAAGATGTCCGCTCGACAAGGCGACGATCGAATCGGTGAATTGCATTTGCTCGCCCTATGGAAGCGCCCTAGGTTTGAAGTCTCTTAGCATCTGTTTTGGAGCAAGCCGACCATGCTTCCCGCCAAGAACCTGCTGCGCGACGAAGGTAGCCCCTATCTGCGCCAGCATGCCGAAAACCCGGTGCATTGGAGGCCCTGGTCGAAGGATGCGCTGGCAGAGGCCGTCCGCCTGGACCGTCCCATTCTGCTCTCTGTCGGATATGCCGCGTGTCACTGGTGCCACGTCATGGCCCATGAGAGCTTCGAGAACGAGCAGGTCGCCGAGGTAATGAACCGGCTGTTCGTCAATATCAAGGTAGACCGCGAGGAACGTCCCGATATCGACCAGATCTACATGGCCGGACTTGCCAGCATGGGCGAACAAGGCGGCTGGCCGCTCACCATGTTTCTCACCCCCGACGCCAAGCCATTCTGGGGCGGCACCTATTTTCCGCGCGAACCACGTTATGGGCGCCCCGGTTTCGTCCAGGTGCTCAATGCGGTGGACGCCGCCTGGCGTGGCAAGCGGGCGAACATCCTCCAGAGCGCCCAGGAGCTCAGCCAGCATGTGGGGCAGAAGCTGGGTGGCAGCGCGACTCCGACCGAACTCACGGCAGAGGCGGTTCGAGCCTTGGCCTCCGGCATTTCCGGCCTCATCGACCGGGAACTGGGCGGTTTGCGCGGAGCGCCGAAATTCCCCAATGCACCGTTCATGCAGACGCTCTGGCTTTCCTGGCTGAAGTCGGGAAACGAGAAGCATCGCGACGACGTGCTCGAAAGCCTGGAGCACATGCTTCGCGGAGGGATCTATGACCATATCGGCGGCGGATTGGCGAGGTACTCCACCGATGCCGAATGGCTGGTGCCGCATTTCGAGAAGATGCTGTACGACAATGCCCAGCTCGTCAGGCTGCTCAACTGGGCCTATGCGGCATCTGCGGACGAACAGTTTCGGATACGAATCGAACAGACCATTGCCTGGATGCTGCGCGAGATGCAGTTGCCGACGGGACCATTCGCGTCGAGTCTCGATGCGGACAGCGAGGGCGAAGAAGGTCGTTTCTACACCTGGACGAGCGCCCAGATCGAAGCCGCGTTGGGAGACGATTCTCCCTTATTTTTCAAACACTTCTCGCTGAAGAAACCGGCAGCCTGGGAAGGCGATCCCGTCATTTGCCAGACACATGCACAAGCAGATCTGGCCTTGGCCGGTAGCGAAACCGTTCGAGCATATCTGGAGCGACTATTGGAATCGCGCGAACAGCGCGTGCGCCCCGGGCGCGACGACAAGGCACTGACGGACTGGAACGGCCTGGCGATCGCCGCTCTCGCCGAAGCCGGGCGCTCGCTCGACCGCAGGGAGTGGATTTCCGCCGCTGCCGGCGCCTTCGAGGCGATCCTTGCAGCGGTCGACAAGGATGGGCGCCTTCCACACTCCAGCCTCGGAGACAGGCGGCTCTATCCGGCTCTATCCAGTGACCATGCAGCCATGATCAACGCCGCGGTCTCGCTTTTCGAAGCGACGCGGGACAGCGCCTACATCGATCGAGCCCGCCAATTCCTCGCGCAACTCGACCGCTGGCACCTCGATGCCACAGGCACCGGCTACTACCTCACCGCCTCGGACAGCGCCGATGTTCCACTGCGCATACGCGGCGACGTCGACGAAGCGATCCCATCCGCATCGAGCCAGATCATCGAAGCCATGTCGCGACTGGCATCCGCAACGGGGGACCTTGACCTGGAACGCCGAGCCTGGGAGGTCGGCGCCCACGCCACCGGGCGTATCCAGGGACAGCAATATGGCCAGGCCGGCATCGTCAATGCCTGCGCCCTGCTGGTCGAACCCAGGAAGCTGATAATCGTCGAGGATCCAACCGCGCCGAAGCTTGTTACGGTGGCGAATCGAAGCCCCGACCCCCGGCGGGTGGACATATTTCTCGCACTGGGGGAGCAGGCGGCCCACGCCACGCTGCCGGGAGACGAACTGCCGGACATGAAAAAGGCCGGCGCCTATCTCTGCGCCGGCCTCACTTGCCTTCCTGTCATCAGCGATCCCGCAGCGCTCGAAGCAGCGCTGCGTCGGCGCTGACGGCTCAGGTATTCATCGAATCGAAGAAGTCGGCGTTGGTCTTGGTCTGCTTCAGCTTGTCGATGAGGAATTCGATCGCGTCGGTCGTACCCATCGGCGCGAGGATGCGGCGCAGAACGAAGATCTTCTGCAGGTCCTGGCGCTGGACGAGCAGGTCTTCCTTGCGGGTGCCGGACTTGAGGATGTCCATCGCCGGGTAGATGCGCTTGTCGGCAACCTTGCGGTCGAGCACGATTTCCGAGTTGCCGGTGCCCTTGAACTCTTCGAAGATGACTTCATCCATGCGGCTGCCGGTATCGATCAGCGCGGTGGCGATGATGGTCAGCGAACCACCCTCTTCGATGTTGCGGGCCGCACCGAAGAAGCGCTTCGGCCGCTGCAACGCATTGGCGTCGACACCGCCGGTCAGAACCTTGCCGGATGACGGCACGACCGTATTGTAGGCGCGGCCGAGACGGGTGATCGAATCGAGCAGAATGACCACGTCGCGGCCGTGTTCGACCAGGCGCTTGGCCTTCTCGATGACCATTTCTGCAACCTGGACGTGGCGAACGGCAGGTTCGTCGAAGGTCGACGACACCACTTCGCCCTTCACCGAGCGCTGCATGTCGGTCACTTCTTCAGGACGCTCGTCGATCAGAAGCACGATCAGATAGCATTCGGGATGGTTGGTGGTGATCGAGTGCGCGATGTTCTGCAGCAGCACGGTCTTGCCGGTGCGCGGCTGCGCCACGATCAGGGCGCGCTGGCCCTTGCCGAGCGGCGCCACCAGGTCGATGACGCGGGGCGAGATGTCCTTGGTCGTCGGATTCTCGACTTCCATCTTCAGCCGCGACGTCGGGTAGAGCGGCGTCAGGTTGTCGAAGTGGATCTTGTGACGGATCTTCTCGGGATCGTCGAAATTGATGGTATTGACCTTGAGCAGCGCGAAATAGCGCTCGCCTTCCTTCGGACTGCGGATCGGGCCTTCCACCGTGTCGCCGGTCTTCAGCGAGAAACGGCGGATCTGCGAGGGCGAGATGTAGATGTCGTCCGGTCCCGGCAGGTAGTTGGCGTTGGCCGAGCGCAGGAAGCCGAAACCGTCCTGCAGCACTTCCACCACGCCGTCGCCGATGATCTCGATGTCCTGCGCGGCAAGCTTCTTCAGGATGGCGAACATCAGCTCCTGCTTGCGCATGACGCTGGCGTTCTCGACCTCGAGCGATTCGGCAAACGCGATCAGATCGGTCGGCTTCTTGTTCTTGAAATCCTGGAGTTTCATTTCCTGCATGAACGGACTCTGGGTGAGCGTGGGGAGAATCTATCGGCTTATCGCGATAAGCGCCGGGCGCGGCCAGAGAGCGGGTGAGGACGGCGCATGGCTGGAAGGAAGAACAGCTTTGTATCCCTCCCCGGCCGAAAGAGCAAGGCGCGGTCCGATGATTTTGGAAGCGATCTAGAACGGCTTGACGACCACCAGGATCACGATCGCGATCATCAGCACCGTGGGAATCTCGTTGACGATGCGCCAGTGCCGCGACGGCTTCTCGTTGCGGTCTTCTGCGAAGCGGCGCACCGACGCCGACAGGTAGCCATGCACGCCCGACATCAGGAGAACGGCGGCGATCTTTGCGTGCAGCCATCCGCCGGAGAAGCCGAACCCCTTCCAGGCGAGCCACAGGCCGAAAACCCAGGTCATGGTCATGGCAGGGTTGATGATGCCGCGCAGCAGGCGGCGTTCCATCACCTTGAAGGTCTCGGACTGCACCGAGCCCCTTTCGGCCTCCGCGTGATAGACGAACAGCCGCGGCAGGTAGAGCATCCCGGCCATCCACGAGATGACGGCGATGATGTGGATCGCCTTGGCCCAGAGATAGAAACCTTCGGGCGCCGCAAAAAACAGCACTGCCGTCAGCGCGACGAGGACCACGATGGCAATGACCGCACGCTTGGCAGCATATCCGCCACTCGATTGTACGTTGGTACTCATCGCCGACCTGCCCTTCTCACCTGCTCGACCATCGCCTCGACATGCGCAACCGGCGTCTCCGGCGTGATGCCGTGGCCGAGATTGAAGATCAGCGGTCCCGAGCCCAGCGCATCCAGGATCGCGTCGACGCCTCGTTCCAGGGCCTTGCCACCGGCCACGAGGCGAAGCGGATCGAGGTTACCCTGCACCGCGCCACCCGCCTGAAGCGCCTTCGCCTGCGACAGCGGAACCGTCCAGTCTAGACCAAGACCGATAACGCCGGTCCGTTCGCGATAGCTGGAGAGTTGCGCGCCGGCACCCTTGGGGAAGCCGATGATCGGCACATCGGGATGCACCGCCTTCACCTTGCGCACGATCTCGGCCACCGGCTTGACGCAGCACATGTCGAAGGTCGCTTCGTCGAGCACGCCCGACCAGGAATCGAAAATCTGCACCACGTCGGCACCCGCCTCGATCTGGCGAATGAGGTAGGAGGCCGAATGATCCGCAAGGATCGACAGCAGCTTCGCCATCGCCTCCGGTTCGCGATAGGCGAACAGCCGCGCCGGTGCCTGGTCCGGGGTTCCATGACCGGCGATCATGTAGGTGGCGACGGTCCAAGGAGCGCCGCAGAAGCCGATCAGGGTGGTCTTGTCCGGCAATTCCCGCCGCAGCCGCCGCACGGTCTCGTAGACCGGTTCGAGATTCACGTGAAACTTTTCGCCGTCGAGCGCGGCAACTTCATTCGCCGTGATCGGCGTCATCAGCGGTCCCCGCCCCTCTTCGAAGCGGAGGTCGCGACCGAGCGCGTGGGGAACGACGAGGATGTCGGAGAACAGGATCGAAGCGTCGAAGTCGAAGCGCCTGATCGGCTGCAGCGTCACCTCGACGGCGAAATCCGGATTGTAGCAAAGGTCGAGGAAGCTCCCCGCCTTTTTCCGTGTCTCCCGGTACTCGGGGAGATAGCGTCCGGCCTGCCGCATCATCCAGAGCGGAGGAACGTCGAGGCTTTCGCCTTTGAGGACCTCGAGAAGGGCGCGTTTCACGGGCATTGAGCCTCGCTTTCCTGGAGCCATCTATAAACAAAAATTCTTAGAGAAAGAGTCTTCTGATTCTTAGACTCTGTTGGAATCGTGGATTGGCACCTGTTCATAGGCGGCTTCCGTTTTCCACCTGTCATAGTGACGCGCAAGCGTTTTGGCCATTGGGGAAAACTCCGTGGCCGCTTTCGATTCAATGATCTGAATCAAAGTCCTAGCGGCCCGGCTAAGGGATCCTGATTCTGTGGGCGGCCAGGGATGATCAAACAATCCCCACAATACTCCCCGCCGCCGCGGCGAAACTGACAGCGGACCGAATTGTGGACAAATTGGCATCTGATACAGTCGCGCCGACCGCATCGGGCCGAGCCGGCCCTTTATCCACATTTGACCACAGACCCGGGCGCCCGCTGTGAACAAACCGCAAAGCTTCTTCCATCTGCACCTGATTTCCGACGCCACCGGCGAAACGTTGCTGGCCGCCGGCCGCGCGGCTTCGGCGCAATATAAGGACGCCCGCGCCATCGAGCACATCTATCCGCTGATCCGGACCGAAAAGCAGCTGATGAAGGTGTTCGACGACATCGACGAAGAGCCGGGCATCGTTCTGTACACGGTGGTCGACCAGCATCTGGCCGGCATCATCGACAGCCGCTGTGCGACGATGGGTCTGCCCTGCGTGTCGGTGCTCGAACCGGTGCTGACCGTGTTCCAGTCCTATCTGGGGGCGCCGGCGGGCCGCAGGGTTGGCGCCCAGCATGTGCTCGACGCCGAATATTTCCGCCGCATCGACGCTCTGAACTTCACCATGGAGCACGACGACGGGCAACTGCCGGACGAGATCGATCAGGCGGATGTCGTGCTGATCGGCATTTCCCGGACGTCAAAGACGCCGACCAGCATCTATCTGGCCAATCGCGGCATCAAGACGGCCAACATCCCCATCGTGCTTGGTGTGCCGGTGCCCGAAAGCCTCGTCACCGCCAGGGTGCCGCTGATCGTCGGGCTGGTGGCGACGGCCGAACGCATCTCGCATGTCCGTCAGAACCGGATCCTCGGCTCGACCATGGCGTTCGACGCCCAGGAATATATCGACAGGGCCTCGATCACCGAGGAACTCGCCTATGCGCGGCAGATATGCACCCGGCACAACTGGCCGATGATCGACGTCAGCCGCCGTTCGATCGAGGAGACGGCCGCGGCGATCGTTGCCCTGCGCAACAAGAGCCGCTAGGAGCGAAGACCTGGCGGCGCCGATCGCCGCGCCACGAGACAGGCAAGGCCCGTGACCGAAAAACTCATCCTGGCGTCCGGAAGCCCATTCCGGAAGAAGCTACTCGAACATGCCGGCATTGGCGTCGAGGCAATCCCCGCGGATCTCGACGAACGCGCGCTGGAAGCCCCTTTGGCCGACAGCGGCGCATCTCCGGAGGATGTGGCATTGGTGCTTGCCGAAGCCAAGGCGACGGCCGTCAGCGAGAAGCATCCCGGCAGGCTGGTGCTCGGCTGCGACCAGACGCTGTCGCTCGGCGACGAGGTGTTCCACAAGCCGTCCGACATGGAAGGCGCCCGCCGCCACCTGCTCAAGCTGTCCGGCCAGACGCACCATCTCAACAGCGCCGTCGTGCTCGTCCGCGACGGCGAGACGCTGTGGCGGCATGTCGGCATCGCTTCGCTGACCATGCGCAAGCTCGATCCCGCCTTCATCGGCCGCCACCTCGCCCGCGTCGGCGACAAGGCCCTGTCGAGCGTCGGCGCCTACCAGATCGAGGGCGAAGGCATCCAGCTCTTCGACAAGGTCGAAGGCGACTATTTCACCATCGTCGGACTGCCGCTTTTGCCGGTGCTGGAGAAACTGAGGGAACTGGGCGCTATCGATGGCTGAACTGAAGGCATTCGTCTGCGGTCATCCGATCGCCCATTCGCGCTCGCCGATGATCCACGGCCACTGGCTGAAAAGCCATCGCATCGACGGCTCCTATACGGCCGTGGACGTCGCGCCGGAGGATTTTTCGGCCTTCCTCGATGGCCTGGCCGGCGCCGGGTTCCGGGGCGGAAACGTCACCATCCCGCACAAGGAAGCAGCGTTCGCCGGTGTGCAGCGCCGCGACGAGGCGGCCGAGCAGATCGGTGCGGTGAATACGCTCTGGTTCGAGGACGGCATTCTCTGGGGTGGCAATACCGACGCCTATGGTTTCGCCGCCAATCTCGATCAGTTCGCGCCGGGCTGGGCGACTGGAGGCGTTGCGGTGGTTCTCGGCGCCGGAGGCGCCTCGCGGGCGATCATCCACGCGCTGAAGCAGCGTGGCTTCGGGGATATCCGCATCGTCAACCGCACAGTCGCGCGTGCCGAAGAGCTCGCCGGCCAGTTCGGACCGGGCGTGACCGCTCACCCCCAGGCCGCGACCGGCGAGTTGCTCGGCGACGCCTCGCTCCTGGTCAACACCACGGCGCTCGGCATGCACGGCAACGAGGGCCTGCCGGCCGATCCCGCGGGTTTGCCGGACCATGCGATTGTCACCGACATCGTCTATGTGCCGCTCGAGACGCCGCTGCTCGCTGCGGCCAGGGCGCGAGGTCTGAGGACGGTGGACGGTCTCGGCATGCTGCTGCACCAGGCGGTACCGGGCTTCGAGCGCTGGTTCGGGCGCCGGCCGGAGGTTACGGCAGAATTGCGCAACCAGATCGTCGCCGACCTGGACGCCAGGAAATGATCGTTCTGGGGCTCACGGGGTCCATCGGCATGGGCAAGTCGACCACGGCGAAGATGTTCGCCGAGGCAGGCGTGCCGGTGCACGATTCCGACGAGGCGGTGCACCGGCTCTACGCCGGCGAGGCAGCGCCCCTGATCGAGGCGGCCTTTCCCGGCACGGCCAAGAACGGGATCGTCGACCGGGTCGAACTGTCCCGCCATGTGCTGGGCAACGCCGCGGCGCTGAAGAAGGTCGAGGCCATCGTCCATCCGCTGGTGCGGGCCGACGCCAACGCATTTCTCGAGCGGAGCCGGGCAGCAGGTGCCGCCATCGCCGTGCTCGACATCCCGCTTCTGTTCGAAACCGGCGGCCGTGGCCGCGTCGACAAGGTCGTGGTGGTGACGGCCCCTGCCGACGTGCAGCGCGAGCGCGTGCTCGCCCGCCCCGGCATGACGGCGGAGAAGTTCGAGGCGATCCTGGCCAAGCAGGTTCCCGACGCAGAAAAGCGCAAGCTGGCCGACTACGTTGTCGATACGGGCCAGGGCCTCGAGCCGGCACGTGCCGCCGTCCGGGCGATCATCGACGATTTGACGGTGGGAAAGCACTAGGCCGGCGAATGGCCGCACTTGTCCGCCTGCCGGGCGGCAGGGCATGCTCGCGGGCAAGGAGAATCACCACTTGCGCGAGATCATTTTCGATACTGAAACCACCGGCCTCGACAATCGCGAGGATCGCGTCATCGAGATTGGCGGCGTCGAGCTGATCAACCGCTTCCCGACCGGGCGGACGTTCCACCAGTACATCAATCCGCAGGGGCGCTCGGTGCACCCCGAGGCACAGGAAGTGCACGGCATCAGCAATGCCGATCTCGAGGGCAAGCCGACCTTTCCCGAGATCCTGGACGACTTTCTGGAATTCATCGACGGCGCCAAGCTGGTGGCGCACAACGCGAACTTCGACATGGGATTCATCAATGCCGAGTTCGCGCGGCTGAGCGTTCCCGCCGTCGATCCGGGCCTGGTGGTCGACACGCTGGCGCTCGCCCGCCGCAAGCACCCGATGGGACCGAATTCGCTCGATGCGCTCTGCCGTCGCTACGGCATCGACAACAGCCGCCGCACCAAGCACGGCGCACTGCTCGACTCCGAACTCCTGGCTGAAGTCTACATCGAGCTGATCGGCGGCAAGCAGGCAGCACTTGTGCTCGACAGCGCGGCCGGTACGGCCGCCAACGGGCGCAGTTCCATCGATGTCGAGATCGTCATATCGGCGCGACCCGAGCCGCTGCCCCCGCGGCTGAGCGAAGCCGAGATCGCTGCCCATGAAAAGCTGGTCGGCCAGCTCGGCGAAAAGGCGATCTGGAGCAAGCTCACCCAACAAGCGCCGTCCGCGTGACGCGGCCAGCATGAGTGCCGGCTGCCCAGGCACCAAAAGCGTTCCAACAATCCTCGAAACGAAAAAGCCCGGCGCGAGGCCGGGCTCTGAGCGATATGCAAAGGGTCGCCGAGGGGCTTAGCTCGCCTTGACCTTCGAGGCAGCCTTTTCCTCGGCGATCTTCTGCTGGAACATCTGCGCGAAATCGATCGGATCGAGCATCAGCGGCGGGAAGCCGCCGTTGCGGGTCGCGTCCGCGATGATCTGGCGGGCGAACGGGAACAGCAGGCGCGGGCACTCGATGAAGAGCAGCGGCAGCATGTGCTCCTGCGGGAAACCGTCGATGCGGAAGACGCCGCCGTACACCAGCTCGACGTTGAACAGGACGTCGTTGTCGAAGGCGGCCTTGGCGTTGAGCGTCAGGTTCACGTCGAACTGCTTGTCCGTCATCGGATTGGCGTTGACGTTGACGTTGATGTTGATGCCGGGGGCCTTGTCGCGGCCGCGCAGCGAGTTCGGCGCGCCGGGGCTCTCGAAGGAGAAGTCCTTCACATATTGCGCCAGGACGTTGAGCGTCGGCTGCGAGTTCCCGTTGCCGTTGGCGCCTTCAGGCGCATCGTTGGTGGCCATAAGCCTGTTTCCTCTTGGCTTGGCCGCGGCGCGGCCCGTATTGGAATCGCGCGTTGGCTAGCACGCTCGGCATGGCAAGACAAGGTTTTGCCGGCGTCAGTCCCTGTCGCCGCGTTCGTCGCCGATGGGGCGCCAAGGCGAATTCGGGTTCGGTTGGCGGGAGAAATCGCTTTCGTCGAGGTCGATGGTCTTGCCGGAGGTCGGGCCACCGCGGCGGGCGAAACCGCTGAAGTCCGTCGCGAAATGCACGCGCTTGCTCAGGAAGCGCCAGGCGAGCTCGCGCACCGGCGGCAGAAACAGCAGGATGCCGACGATGTCGGTGATGAAGCCGGGGATCAGCAGCAGGATGCCGGCGAGCACGATCATCGCGCCATTGGCGAGCTCCTTGCTGGGATCCCGGCCGGCGTCGAGTTCGTTGCGGATGCGGGTCATGACCCCGAAACCCTGTACGCGCAGCAGCACCGAGCCCACGACGGCGCTGAGCAGCACCAGGCCGATGGTCGGAAACACGCCGATTTCGCTGCCCACGACCACGAAACCGGCGATCTCCAGCAGCGGCAGGGCGAGGATCAGTAGGGGCAGCATGGATTGGTCCGGTTCGAGTTCAGGTCGCAGCGACATGCGGTCACACGCAAATCGCATACATCTCTAGATAGGACGCTGCGCCTTTGATTTGAATGATCGGCGCATGCGTTCTATATGCAAGGGCTAAGGGGTGCTCGCAGGGCACCAGCGAATGGCAGATAGTCCGGCTCAGGCCGCGAACAAGGGACGGATCGGCGGAAGATATGGAATTCTTCGATTTCGGCACGATTTTCTTTCTGATCGCGGCGGTTGTGATCTTTTTCCAGCTCCGCAACGTGCTCGGACGCCGAACCGGCAACGAACGTCCGCCGTTCGACCCCTATACCGCCGCTCGCAACCGTCCCCAGGACGCCAACGGCAAGTCGGAGAACGTCGTTTCGCTGCCGCGCAAGCGCGCCGCCGGCGAAACCGGCGACGAGGCCTATGCCGCGATCGACGCCTTCGCCCAGCCGGGTACGGACCTCAACAAGGGTCTGCGCGCGATCAAGGACGCGGATGCTTCCTTCGAACCCAAGGGTTTCGTCGACGGTGCCAAGATGGCCTACGAGATGATCGTCATGGCCTATGCGGATGGCGACCGGAAGACGCTGAAGAACCTGCTGTCGCGCGAAGTCTTCGACGGCTTCGTCGCCGCCATCAGCGATCGCGAGGGCCGCTCGGAGAAGATCCAGTCGTCCTTCGTCGGCATCGACAAGGCCGACATCGTTTCGGCCGAGATGAAGGGCTCGGAGGCCCATGTCACGTTGCGGATCGTCAGCGAGCTGATCTCGGCGACGCGCGACAAGGCCGGCACCGTCATCGACGGCGACCCGGAAACCGTGGCCGAGGTCAAGGACGTTTGGACCTTCGCCCGCGACACGCGTTCGCGCGACCCGAACTGGAAGCTCGTCGCGACCGAGGAAGAAGATTGATCAGGTAGGGCGGACGACGCCTGTGCCGCTCGCCCCCGCATTCCAGCCGATCAGCTTCGCCGACCTGCCCGGCTGGCTCGCCGACGACCATTTGGGTGCCTTCGAGGCTTTCCGCCACTCGGCCTTCCATGTCCTCGCCAAACCCTATCGCACCGGCGCGCTCGGCGTGGAATTTGGTGCTTTCGGCGAAGCCTATGCCGAGGCGCGCGAACGCCCCTGCCATGACGGGGCTGCCGCCCGCACGTTCTTCGAACGGCATTTCCAGCCAGCCTTCGTCGCGCCGGCCGGTCGATCCGCCGGCCTGGTCACCGGCTTCTACGAACCCGAGGTGGACGCCTCCCCCATCCGGACCGAACATTTCACAGCACCCTTGCTCGGGCGGCCGGCCGACCTGGTCGACGTCGACGAGGCCAACCGGCCGACAGGCATGGATCCGTACCTCGCCCTTGCCCGGCAGACCCCTGACGGTCTGGTCGAGTATTTCGACCGCGAGGCGATCGAGCGCGGCGCCCTGCGCGGCCGCGGGCTTGAGATCGCCTGGCTGGCCGATCCCGTCGACGCGTTTTTCGTCCACGTCCAGGGCGCGGCGCGACTTAGGATGCCCGACGGCACGTTGCGGCGGGTCACCTACGCTGCCAAATCCGGGCAGCGTTTCACCGGACCCGGCGGGATACTGGCGGAGATCGGCGAAATACCGCTGGCCGAGGTCACCATGCAGTCGATCCGCGCGTGGTTCAAAGCCAACCCGCATCGGATCGACGATATTCTCTGGCGCAACCGCTCCTACATCTTCTTCAAGGACGCGCCCGTCGACGATGTTTCGCTTGGGCCCATAGCCGCCGCGAAAGTGCCGCTGACCCCGGGGCGGTCGGTAGCGGTCGACCGCATGCTGCACACATTCGGCACGCCTTTCTTCATCTCGTCGCCGGCGCTGACGGCATTTGGCGGCAAGCCGTTCGCCCGGCTCATGGTTGCGCAGGACACCGGTTCGGCCATCACCGGTCCGGCACGCGGCGATCTGTTCGCAGGCTCGGGCGACGCGGCCGGCGAGATCGCGGGTGTCGTGCGCAACGACGCGGACTTCTTTGCGCTCCTGCCCAGGCCCCTGCTGGCTGGACGCTCGTCATGAGCGGGCGCGAGCGCAAGCTTACCGATGAGGAGCGGGTGCTGTGGACCGTCGTCGCCCGGACGGCGATGCCGCTCAAGGGCCGGGAGGCGGTCGAAATACCGGAATCAACGGCGCCGGCAGCCGCCACGCCGGACGCAGGCCCGGCTCAGGCCACGCCAACCATGTCTCCGCACCCGTCGGTCCCGCCGAAGCGCCAGCACGTCTCGCACCACCTTGACGATCCGACGCTGGACAAGCTTTCCAAGGGCCGTCTCCGGATCGAAGGCAGGGTCGACCTGCACGGGATGACCCAGGAGGAAGCCTATTCGCTGCTCTACATGTTCCTGTCGCGCGCCCATGCCGGCGGCCTCCGCTACGTGCTGGTCATCACCGGCAAGGGCACGTCCAAGGGCGGCGACGGCGTCTTGAAGCGCATGGTGCCTGCCTGGCTGGCCACTGCGCCGTTCCGCCTGCTGGTCGGCAGCCACGACCACGCCGCCCGCCACCACGGCGGCTCGGGGGCGATCTACGTCCGGCTGCGTCGGAGGACGGGCCATTGACCCCGCTCGGTCAGCGCATCCGCGAACTCCGGCGCGAGCGCGGCGTCAGCCAGAAGGACATGGCGGCGGCCATCGGCGTCAGCGCGGCCTATTTGTCGGCACTGGAGCACGGCCACCGGGGTGTGCCGAGCTGGCCGATGATCCAGAAGATCATTGGCTACTTCAACGTCATCTGGGATGACGCGGAGGAACTCCAGAAGCTTGCGGAGGGGTCACGGCCGCGCGTCGTGGTCGACACCTCTGGCCTCTCGCCGGCGGCCACCGAACTCGCCAATCTGCTGGCAACTGCGGTCGGCGAGTTAAGCGAAACCGAGCTCCTTGCGCTCGGCGACCAGCTTCGCGAAGCCCTAAAACGGCGGAAAAGCAGCTAAAACAGCGCCTTGAGCTCGGCGAGCCGGTCGTTGACCAGCCAGCCGTAGTAATTCTCCTCGGGCACTTTTTCCGGCTCGCCGGCGGCGCTGCGGCGCTCGTTCTCGGCCTTCAGCGCATAGGCCCGCGCTTCCGGATTGCCGACATTGTAGAGCGTGGCCGTCAGCCCTGGATTGCCTGAGATGTCGAAGCCGGCGATGCGCCTGTAGGCGTCGATCGAGGTTTTCAGCGTCGCCGCCACATAAGGAAGCGTCAGGTCCGGGTCCATGATCGTCTTGTAGACGGCATTGGGGTCGCTGGCGTCCAGCTTCGGAAGGCCTGAGACCTTGTTTACCTCGTCGCTCATCTGCAGCGCGGTCAGCGGATTGAGCTGCCCGATGCCGAAGGTCTGGCCGGCATAGAAGGGCTGGAAGAAGGTGGCGCTGAACCGGTCGTCGGGAAAGCTGGTGCCGTCCACCGTCTTGCCGCGGAAGGATTGTTCCCACACCGCCTCGCGACACGACCACAGAGCGTAGCTGCCCGATTTGGCGCCGCATTCCGAAAATTGCGGCCGCTTGACGAAATCGGCGATGTCCTCGCCGTCGTAGCTGAACTGCAGCTTGCTCGACAGATAGGAAACCGCCTTGACGTAGTAGGTCTGCAGGCGGTCGTAGGCATCGACATTGTAGGTGTGCTCGCCGACGATCGCGCCGACGATGTGCATCGGGTCGATGCCGTAGTCGCGAGCCACCGACTTGATCTTGCCGCGCAGTTTGCCGTCGTTCTGGAGCAGCGCATAGACCTTGCGGTACTTGGCCTCGAAGCTCGTGTTCCCCGCCTTGGTGCGCCTTGTCGATGCTCCGGGCACCTGCGGTTGCTCGACATTGACGTTGCCCGAAGCGACCACGGTCGCTGCCGAGGCGTATCCCGCGCTCAGCACCGAAACTGCAATGAATGCCGAAATGTAAGCCTTTTTCATGCGCCGCCGCTTGCCCATGGTCGTGCCGGGCAAAATAGAAAAAGCGCCCCGTCGAGTCGAGAGCGCCGCCCACCTCGTCCGACGAAAGGTGGCCGAGTGTTGCATTCGGCCACGTTCCGGTTTGCCGGCCCGCCGCTCGCGAACCTTCGCGCCGGAAACTCCGGCGCGGGCCTGTTAAAGGATGAAACGCGACAAATCTGTGTTCCTGGACAGGTCGCCGACGTGTTTTTCGACATAGGCCGCGTCGATCTTGACGGTAGAGCCGTTGCGGTCCGGTGCGTCGTAGGAGATTTCGTCCAGAACGCGCTCCATCACCGTCTGCAGCCGCCGCGCGCCGATATTCTCGACGGTGGCGTTCAGGTCGACGGCGATGCCGGCCAGCGCATCGATGGCGTCGTCGGTGAATTCGAGGTTGACGCCCTCGGTCGCCATCAGTGCGGTGTACTGCTTGATGAGGCTTGCTTCCGTCTCGGTCAGGATGCGGCGGAAGTCGTCTTTCTCGAGTGCCCTGAGTTCCACCCGGATCGGCAGGCGGCCCTGCAGCTCAGGCAGGAGGTCCGACGGTTTCGAGATGTGGAAGGCGCCCGAGGCGATGAACAGGATGTGGTCGGTCTTGATCTGCCCGTATTTGGTCGCAACAGTTGTGCCTTCGACCAGCGGCAGCAGGTCCCGCTGCACGCCTTCGCGCGAAGGTCCGCCCTGGACGTCGCCGCGGGCGATCTTGTCGATCTCGTCGAGGAAGACGATGCCATCGTTCTCCGTCACTTCCAGCGCCCGGCGCACCACCTCGTCCTGGTCGAGCAGCTTGTCGGATTCGTCCTGGATCAGGAGTGCGTAGGAATCCTTGATGGTCGTCTTGCGCGTCTTGGTCCGCTGGCCGCCCATCGCCTTCGACAGCATGTCGTTGATGTTGAGCACGCCGACATTGCCGCCCGGCATGCCGGGAATGTCGAAGCTCGGCATGCCGCCGGTACCGGTATCGGCCACCTGGACCTCGATCTCCTTGTCGTCGAGTTCGCCGTCGCGCAGTTTTTTCCGGAACGAGTCGCGGGTGGCCGGGCTCGCGGTCTTGCCGACCAGTGCCTCGAGCACGCGCTCCTCGGCATTGACATGGGCGCGGGCCTTGACGTCCTCACGCATCTTCTCGCGCACCAGCCCGATGGCGACCTCGACCAGGTCGCGCACGATCTGCTCGACGTCGCGGCCGACATAGCCGACCTCGGTGAACTTTGTGGCCTCGACCTTGACGAAGGGCGCGCCCGCCAGCCTGGCGAGGCGGCGCGAGATCTCGGTCTTGCCGACGCCCGTCGGCCCGATCATCAGGATGTTCTTCGGCATCACCTCTTCGCGCATCTGGCCTTCGAGCTGCTGCCGGCGCCAGCGGTTGCGCAGCGCGATCGCCACGGCGCGCTTGGCGTCCTTCTGGCCGATGATGAAGCGGTCGAGTTCGGAAACGATCTCGCGGGGGGAGAAGTTACTCATGGGTCACACAATTCCTGCTTGCCACTGCCTGATGGAGTCGAACGGATGCAGCAGCATGATGACGTTGAGCGTCAGATTGTCTCGGATGACGTAGCCGACGCCGATTTCGAACATGAGAGCGAGGGCCACGATGCTCCATATAGGAAGCCGTGCGGCCATCACAAAGCCCAGCACCATGGCCAGCGTATCGGACACGGAGTTGATGACGCTGTCGCCGTAATAGTCGAGGGAAATGGTCCCCTCGCGGTAGCGGTTGATGATGAAGTCGCTGTTCTCCACCAGCTCCCACGACACCTCGATGCCGATCGCGATCGCCAGCCGCAGGCCGAGCGGGCTGTTGGGTATCAGCCACTTCAGAGCCGCGTAGAACAGGAAGCCGTGGATGACGTGCGAGAAGGTGTACCAGTCGGAAATGTGCTGCGAGTTCTCCGAACTCTGCACCACTCCGTGCCACAGCTTGACGTACCCGCATTTGCAGATCGCCGGGTGGCCCATCCAGTAGAGCGCCAGGCCTTGTCCCGCGATCATCAGGGCCGCGGCGAGCAGCCACCAGCCCAGTCTTTCGCGCTCCGCTTGAGCGACGTCCCCCCTCACGGCCATGCCTAAAGCTCCTCCTCCTCGGCATCGAGCGCCATCAGCAGCGCCTCGCCGGTCGCGGTCTTGAAACGGCGGACCGGCTGGAAACCGACCTTTTCATAGACCCTGATGGCGGCCGCGTTTGCCGTGTCCGGATCGATGATGACACGCGGCGCCCCTTCCTCGAACAGCATCTCCACGAACGCGCTGACCAGCCTGGTGCCGTGCCCCTTGCCGATCAGATCCGGTTCGCCGATGAACTGGTCGATGCCGAGCGTGCCGGACGGCTGGTCCTCGAACGGGTTCTCGCCGTCCTCGAGATACGGATCGTAGCTCTGGATGTAGCCGATGGGCTTTCCGTCGAGTTCGATGATGAAGGGCTCGACGGCAATGCTGTCGATTGCCTCCGCGATGCCTTTCAACTCCGCTTCCTTGTCGCCCCACCATTGCGCGACATGCGGCGCTGCCAGCCATCTGGCGAGCAGCGGCATGTCTTTCATATCGAGGGGCCGGAAGCTGTAGGACACGTCTGCCTTATTCGGCATCGAGCGTCTCAACCACGAAGCTGTGGTTGGTGTAGACGCAGATATCGGCGGCGATCTGCATCGCCTTGCGGGCGATCTCCTCGGCGTCCTTGTCGGTGTCCATCAGCGCACGCGCCGCGGCCAGCGCATAATTGCCGCCCGAGCCGATGGCCATCACGCCGTGTTCGGGTTCCAGCACGTCGCCGGTGCCGGTCAGCGCCAGCGATACGTTCTTGTCGGCCACCAGCATCATCGCCTCGAGGCGGCGGAGGTAGCGGTCGGTGCGCCAGTCCTTGGCGAGCTCGACGCAGGCCCGCGTCAGCTGGTCGGGATATTGCTCGAGCTTGGCTTCGAGCCTTTCGAGCAGCGTGAATGCATCCGCCGTGGCGCCGGCGAACCCGGCGATCACATTGCCCTTGCCGAGGCGGCGGACCTTGCGGGCGTTGCCTTTCATGATCGTCTGGCCGAGGCTCACCTGGCCGTCGCCGGCGATGACCACCTTGTTGCCCTTGCGCACGGTCACGATGGTCGTGGCGTGCATGCTCTGTTCGTTGGACATGTGGTTCTCCGATGGCGCGCTGCCCCTTTCAGGCGGCGAGCGCGTTACGAGTGGAAGTTCGGCCTTATGTATGCCGCCGGGCAAGGATTGCAAATCGGCCGGGGCGGGAACGAAATGCACTTTCCTGCAATTGGCAACCGGCCGATCATGCTGTTAGAAGGCTCACGTTCCAAGGACAAGGATCAGCCATGGCCCCCCGTTCCGCCGAAGTCAGCCGCAAGACCAAGGAAACCGAGATTTCCGTCTCGGTCCATGTCGACGGCACCGGCCGCTCGGAAATGGCAACCGGCGTCGGCTTCTTCGACCACATGCTCGACCAGCTGTCGCGGCATTCGCTGATCGACATGAAGGTCTCGGCCAAGGGCGACCTGCACATCGACGACCACCACACCGTCGAGGATTGCGGCATTGCGCTCGGCCAGGCGCTGTCCAAGGCACTCGGCGACCGCCGCGGCATCATGCGCTACGCCTCGATCGACCTTGCCATGGACGAGACGCTGACGCGCGCGGCGATCGACGTGTCGGGCCGGCCCTTCCTGGTCTGGAACGTCAATTTCTCGTCGCCCAAGATCGGCAGCTTCGACACCGAGCTGGTGCGCGAGTTCTTCCAGGCGCTCGCCCAGAATGCCGGCATCACCCTGCACGTCACCAACCATTACGGCGCCAACAACCACCACATCGCCGAAACCTGCTTCAAGGCCGTGGCGCGCGCGCTGCGCATGGCCCTCGAAAGCGATCCGCGCCAGCCTGACGCAGTACCCTCGACCAAGGGCAGCCTGAAGGGATAGCCATGGCCATCCATGTCGTCATGGAGCCGCCTGCCTCGGCAGCAAAAAACGCTTCGGAAAGTGCCGTCTTCGTCCGTGACGGCGTCTATTTCTTCGGCTTCGTCGCGCCGATCCTGTGGATGCTCTGGCACAGGCTGTGGCTCGAGGCCGTGGTGACCTTCGCCGTGGGTCTGGTGTTGGCCGCGGCGAGCGAGTGGGCCGGCCTGACCATTGCAGCCCCCCTGCTGCCGCTGCTGATTTCACTCTATGTCGGGCTCGAGGGCGGCGCCCTGCGGATCGCCGCGCTGCGCCGTGCCGGCTGGAGCCAGTGGGGCGTGCTCGAAGCCGACTCGGCCGACGACGCCGAGATGCGCTATCTGTTTGCCGCTGGAACGCTTGAGGACGAACCTGTGCCGGCCACTGTCGCCATCTCCCCTGCCGTTGCGCCGCGCTCGCCGACCACTGGCGCGGCGCTTGGCCTCCTGAACTATCCGGGAAGAAACTGACATGCGTGTCGCCATCATCGACTACGGTTCGGGCAACCTCCGCTCGGCAACCAAGGCCTTCGAACGCGCCGCCCGCGAGGCCGGCATTTCGGCCGAGATCGACCTCACCGCGGATGCCGATCGCGTTCTGACGGCGGACCGCATCGTGCTTCCCGGCGTCGGCGCCTATGCCGACTGCGCCGCCGGCCTGCGCGCCGTCGACGGCATGTGGGAAGCGGTCGAGGAGGTCGCCATACGCAAGGCGCATCCCTTCCTCGGCATCTGCGTCGGCATGCAGCTGATGTCGGAACGTGGGCTGGAGAAGACCGTCACCGACGGCTTCGGTTGGATCGCCGGTGACGTCAAGGAGATCACGCCGTCCGACCCGACGCTCAAGATTCCGCAGATCGGCTGGAACACGATTCACGTGAAACAGGCCCATCCGGTGTTCCACGGCATCGAGACGGGACCACAGGGCCTGCATGCCTATTTCGTGCATTCCTACCATCTCGACGCGACGAACGAGAAAGAGGTGCTGGCAACCGCCGACTATGGCGGCCGCGTCACCGCCGCCGTAGCGCGCGACAATCTCGTAGGCACCCAGTTTCACCCCGAAAAGAGCCAGGCGCTTGGCCTCGGCCTCATTGCCAATTTCCTGAGGTGGAAGCCATGACGACCAAGAAGGGCTACTGGATCGCGATGGTCGAGATCACCGACCCCGCGGCCTATCCGGCCTACATCGCGAGCAACGGCGCGGCGATCAACCCCTACGGCGCCAAGCTGCTCGTGCGCGGCGGCCGCCATGACGATCCCGAAGGCCCGACCGGCAACCGCCATGTCGTGGCCGAGTTCGAGTCATACGAGCAGGCGGTCGCCTGCTGCAACTCGCCCGCATACCAGGAGGTTGTAAAGCTTCGCCACGCCGCCTCCGTCGGCAAGTTCGTCATCGTCGAAGGCGTCTGAGCATGATCCTTTTCCCCGCCATCGACCTCAAGGATGGCCAGTGCGTGCGCCTCAAGCTCGGCGACATGGACCAGGCGACCGTCTACAACACCAATCCGGGCGCCCAGGCGAAGGCCTTCGAGGACCAGGGCTTCGAGTGGCTGCACGTGGTCGACCTCAACGGCGCCTTCGCCGGCGAGAGCGTCAACGGTGCGGCCGTAGAGGCGATCCTCAAGGCGACGAAGAACCCGGTCCAGCTCGGCGGCGGCATCCGCACGCTCGCCCATATCGAGACCTGGCTGGACAAGGGCCTCGCCCGCGTCATCCTCGGCACCGTTGCAGTCCGCGACCCCGAGCTGGTCAAGGAGGCCTGCAGGAAGTTCCCCGGTAAGGTCGCCGTCGGCATCGACGCCAAGGGCGGCAAGGTCGCCGTCGAGGGTTGGGCCGAGGCCTCCAGCCTCGGCGTCGTCGAGCTGGCGAAGAAGTTCGAGGGCGCCGGCGTCGCCGCCATCATCTACACCGACATCGACCGTGACGGCGTGCTGGCCGGCATCAACTGGGATTCGACCATCGACCTCGCTGAAGCCGTGTCGATCCCGGTCATCGCCTCGGGCGGCCTCGCCTCGCTGGCCGACATCGTCCGCATGACCATGCCCGACGCGAAGAAGCTCGAAGGCGCCATTTCCGGCCGAGCGCTCTATGACGGCCGCATCGACCCGGCCCAGGCGCTCGCCATCCTTTCAAAAAGTTCAAAGGATTGAATCACTTAGGGATATCTACTATCTCTTTGAAAAGAAAAGGCTTTCCCATTGACAAGAGGAAAGAATACCAATATATTGTTGGTAAGTGGATTGGGGGTTCCCGGTCGGCGTCAGGCCTCGGAGTAATCCGGGGCCTTTCGCTTAAAGGGCATAAATCCCTCTCGACGGTCTCCCAAACTTTCGACAGTTAAAGATCTTTCGTTCGATGATTTCGAACGCTCGGTTTGGCTGCTCTGGTCGAATAATTTTCAGGCCGATCGGCCGGGCAGTCAAATCGGCAATTTGCATGCCAGTGGAATTGGTTCGCTTATCTGAGAAATGGATGTGAAAGCCCAAGAACGGGGTTCTCAGGTCATTCTCACCGCCCGTGATACGGCGAAACTCCAATTCAAGCTCGCCATCCTCTTTCGGGCCTCTTTTCTCGAAGATAAAATGGTGTGTCTTTCCGATCTCGTTCCGCTTACTGAGAAACAGGTAGGCCATCTGAAGACAGATTCTGAGCGAAATAACATACGGGTTGGTCGGGAATAGATCGGTTTTTAGCTCGTGTTTTTCGATAACAGCAGCAAATATTCTGAAACGAGTTTCAGCCAATATGTCTGAAATCTCGTCCATAAAAGCTGATCGCAATTTGATATCTGATAAGATGGCAAATGGGCCTGTTTGTTTCCTTATGTCTCGCTCATGCAAGACGATTGAATCGTGGCCAAAATACTTGAACTTCAGCTTTAGAAATCGGGGTATCGTTCTTGAGCAGTAAGAGTCCGTTTGGAAAGTCAGGGATGGGCATTCCGGCGTAGGAGGTTGCCGCCCATGGCGACGAGGATCATGGCCTGGGAGACGTCAATCCGC